>JBCBFY010000014.1:0-66344 GCA_038527325.1 Cyanobacteria bacterium J06614_10 | reverse complement strand
CCGCATCAGCCGCTTGATCGAGTCTAAAGAGAATGGCTTTCCCAATTATTTAGAGAAAAGTTATTGAAGAACGAAAGCTGAAGGGGTGACACAACGGATGAGGGTCAGTTGTAGCGTGGCTTGAGCAGAATGAATAGAGGAAAAGATAGGCTTGTTTTACGAACTCAACCTATCTGTTTCATGATATCTCAGGACTATCAGTCTGCGCTCAAAGACCACCTCAACGCTCGTCAGCATCTACTGTTGACACTGTTAATCACGGTTGTCCACCACTATCGTGATGTTCGACTAGAAACCTTAGCCGAAGCGCTACCACTGCCAATTTTGTTTGAGTCTCGGCGAAAAAAGTCCAACGGTTCCTCACGCTGGGGGTATTTAAGCTAGAGGGTCTGTGGCTCAGCCTGATTCAGGTATTCATCCGAGAGGCACTCCGAGAGTGTGGTCAGGTCTACGTTGCCATAGACCGTACTACGTGGCGTGATATTAACCTACTGGTAGCTAGTATCGTGTGGAAAGGGCGAGCCATCCCGCTCTACTGGCAACGCCTAGAGTGTCTCGGCAATAGTCATCACACCACCCAGATATCGTTCCTCGCAGTCGCCTTGCCAGTCTTGGCAGACTACACAGTAGTCGTGCTGGGCGACCGTGAGTTTTGTTCTGTTGAACTGGCCCGATGGCTAAGCAGCCAAGGCCACTACTACTGCCTACGTCAGAAGAAATCGACCTATGTGTTGATTCACGATGAGCTGTGGTTACAACTCTCGCAAATGAGCTTGAGCCCTGGCCTGAAATGCTTCTACAACGAAGTGACGGTGACTAAGACCAAAGGCTTTGGTGACATGACCATCGCCGGTAAGTGGAAGCGACGCTATCGCGGCTTTGCCCCAGAAGAACCTTGGTTTCTGCTGACCAATTTAGGCAACCTGGAGGCGGCAATCAGAGCCTATCAAAAGCGCTTCGATATTGAGGAGATGTTTCGTGATTTCAAGCTCGGCGGCTATCGTCTAGAGGGTTGTTGGGCTGGTCACAGACGCTTCATGGCGATTGTCTTGCTCGTGGCTATTGCCTATTTGTGTGCATCGGGCCAAGGGCAAACCTTAAAGCAACGAGCCCTGCAAAAGTACATTGCACGACCTGAAACAAATGGACGCACTGAGCGTAGACATAGCTTTTTCTATGTGGGTTTAGCCGCCCATCGATGGGTGCCTTTAGAAAATCGCTGTAGACAATGGGTTCAACAATTATTGCAGCTCAATCCTGGCAAAATTCACTATTATCTGAAGGGGCAGAAGGCTATGAAGGCTGTCCTACAATACCTGTAGCGATTGTGTCACCCCTTCAGGCCCATCAGTTCAAACAGTGACCTTAGCAGTCCTTCGGTTTGTCTCCCTGCTTGGCGGTAGACCGCTTTAAGGGTCTCGAAGGTCGCGATAGCGATGTCTGAGTAGGTCGGCGATGCGCCTGGCCGACCGCTTTTATCGTTCACTTCCCACGCAGCGATAGCTTCTGCGTCTAGCCAAAATGTTAGACTTCCGCGCTGTTTCAATCCAGCGTTATACTCAGACCAGTTGCGGATGCGGTAACTCATAACAGGTAGTGTTTTTGGTGGTACTTACACCTTACCTCCTACCATCCGCAACCCCTATTCATGCAACAACGCCAAACGGCTCACTCAAACAATGACAACATCTCTGTCGATATTAAAGCCACCCCTTGGATTTTCGATCAATGCAATCTGCTCACCATTGAGCGATAGCAGGCCGCTGTCTCTATCGAAGGCAAGCGCATCTCGCACGGCATCTACACTGCCTAGCGTAATCGCCAAACTCTCAGAGAATGAACTCCGTTGAATCTGAACGGTATCGACATTCTCAAGGCCAAAACTGTTGAAGTCTGTAATTACAGAGAAGCCATCGGCATGCAGCCTAAAGATATCTTCGCCAGAACCACCTGTGAGACTGTTGTTGCCAACGCCACCACTGAGGATGTCATCACCAGCGTCACCAATGAGCGTATCATCACCAACACCGCCTAGCAGCGTATCATTGCCGCTGCCACCCATGAGCGTATCATTACCCGCACCACCATCTGCGAAAACGCCTGTTTCAGAAGGGGGATTGAGGGGATTAAAACCATCGGGAAAAAGTTCACCGGGGTCAACTGGAAAAAGTTCACTGGGGTCGGCTGGAATCAGTTCACTAGGGCCATTTCCAGTGTTGGAGTCAGGAATAAATGTTTGATTTTCACCGTCAGGTATCGTAAACGCATCTTGTAGTTCCTCAAGCTCGGTCTCACTGAGGGGAGATCCGCCGCTAGGCTCAGTGCTAACAACACCGTCACCGCTGCCGAAGATTACCCTGTCGTTAGCATTCACGTTAAAATCCTCGGGATTGGTGAAGATCAGCACGTCATCGCCCTCTCCCCCGTTAAAGATAATCTGCTTTACCCCTGCGAACTTAAGAGAGTCAAACGTCAGCGTGTCATCCTGGTTGCCGCCGTTTACTTCCAGGCTTTCTACCTCTTTAATATCGAGCTGGAAAGGGTCAAGGGCGACGCCGCGAAAATCAACGCTGTTGCCCTTAGCCAGTAGTTGAAATTCATTGCCCGCATCTACTGCGCCGTTGACTTCTACGACATCTTGGCCGCTACCGCCACGCATGATGTCGTTACCATCACCACTATTCCAAATCATGCGGTCATTGCCCGCCCCGCCAAAGAGTTGATCATCCCCTTCGCGGCCAATCAATGTGTCATTGCCACCGTTGCCTTCGAGAATATTGGCCTGTTCATTTCCTTTAAGCGTGTCATCTTTGCTGCCGCCTTTGAGATTTTCAATGCTGACCAGCCTGTCTTGGACACGTACTACGCGCGATCGACCAAGTCGAAAGCGCCTGACCCTCGCGGAGTAATCGGCAGTGCCCGCAGCTAGGTCTGCCTCAACCGCAAAAGGAACAGCGCTAAAGTCAGCGGTATCATTGCCTTCGCCACCATTCAGTTCGTCGCTACCAGGGTGACGCCGCAGGCGACGAGTCCCAGTCCCGCCGATTAGCGTATCGTTGCCTTCGCCACCCAGCAGCGTCTGGCTGCCGGGACGGTTTTGAAGGAGGTCATCGCCATCTGTACCTAAGATAGTTGCCATGTGGAGTATTCCTTAAATTTCTGAGGTGTAAAAGCTAGAGAAGTCTGTGTGTTTTAGCTCTGTAACCCTATTTAAGAATTCAGATGGCTACGTTAAAGGCTATGAAAGGCTGACTTGTAGCCATCTTCAAACTCTGTTCAATATGAAGAAAAAAGGCTGCTCCATTCCCTTAAAATCCATGAGTCCTAGCAAGGTATTCTCGTTCACTTTCCTAAAAATATCGTTAATGGGTAAGCAAAGAAAACCGCCAAGCCGGTTAGAACTTGGCGGAAAAATCACATACGCCCTGCTACGTTGCCGCTTCTGCTGCATTTAACGCTTTGGTGGCTTCATCCATCAAAACAGTTCCTGTGATGCCCGTCACGATCATTGCGATCGCATTGGTCGCCGCATGTCCAAAGAGTGCTATCGTTCCGAATGGCTCAGGAATCTCAAGTGACTTTACAAAACAGAGAATGTTGGGCAGCGCTGAGAAAACCTCATTGCTGATATCAGCTCTCTTAATCGCATCATTCTCTTCCTCCACAGCCGCTAGGTAAAGCGAAAAAATGAGCATGTCAATGGCGCTTAATAGAGACCATAGGACGTTAAATGCAGGTTCTACGCGTCTCATCCGCTCAGAATTCGTTAACGTTACCCCGGCATCTAAGACCAGTGTTGCCCCTCTATAAATCCATAGGGTGAGTTCTCTACGCTCTTCCTTAGTCTTATCTCCCAGCTTTTTGGCGAAGGCTTGAGCAGGACAGCTAAAGCTCCAGCTCATTAGACTCAGCACAATGCTGCTGATCTCTAGCGACCGGGTCAAATTAGGATTGTCATCGCCGAACTTGCGACTCTTATCTTTCCCACCTCCCGATATGTCAAATAGATCTAGGACGCCAGAGAGGAAGTGATTAACCGTATCTGCCACAGTCCCCATGGTTGTGAAAGTCAGATCCTTACGCAAGTCACTGAGACTATCGGATTTATCAGTTTTCTCTGTGCTAGCGGATTCATTAGACACATCAATGTTGTCAGCAGCAAGAGTCGCACTCGCAGTCGTCACGTTGGCAAGTGCTAGCCGACTTTCTTGCTGATTTACTCCCTGCTGATTTGTTTCCTGTTGATTTACTAAGTCTAACGGCACAGGCGTACTCTCTGTGAACAGATTTTGGCCGGTCACCAATTTTGCCGTTACGGTCGCTGGAATGGCTAGAATCATAGTCGCCAGATTCAGCACCGTTAGCTGCCCAACGCCGATGAAGTCTAACAAGGCTGAAATAAAAGGAATTCTGATTTCTGCATTCAGCAAATCCTTAAACAGATCGATTGCGATCGCAACAACATCCAACAAACCCAGCGCCACATTTTCGACCGCATCCAAGGATTGAATAATCGCATCTCTGAATGCTTCGATGATGACAATCAGGGCAGCCTCCGGCTCGCGTGGGTTCGCAATCAGTGACTGGATGCTGTCAAGCATGCCTTCAGAGAGCCGAAGCCCAGCACCAATAGCGTCTTCAAATGCTTCTAGCAGATGACTTACGAAACTAGCTAACGGCGAATCCTCATTCTCTGATTGGTTGTCTCCCCCAAATAGCTCCGATATGGCTTCAAAGGGTGATTGGGTTACTGCTGTCAAGAACTTCGAAAGAAACCACACTAGCTCTTCAGGAATTTCGAACCCAGACTTCTTAACCTCCGAAGGCTTACCTCCCAACATTTTCACCAGTTGGTTCATGCCATCTTCTACACCGTCTTGTAGGTCATCGACAAAAGATGTGACATGGGGTTTGGCATCTTCTGCGAGCTGCTTCGCAGAATCTAGGCTGGCGTTGATGGCTTTTTTTAGATAGCGCTGAGTGTCTAAAATATCGTCCCAGTTAAACAAAAACTGGAGAAACTCGATGAACTTTTTGATGCCTTTCACCACTTTATCCACAACAGCTTCGACAAAATCAGCCACCTTTTCAGCCGTGTCCACCACAAAGTCAATGATGCCTTCAGCTGTTTTTACAAGGACATGAACAACATTCTTGACCGTGCCAATCACAACCGAGACGGCTTTTTTAATCGCTCGCTTGAATCGCTTGCCGATGCGTTTTTTGCCAATGCGTCTCCCAGAGACACTTCTAGTCACTAGATTGCCAGTTTCTAGGCTGCTGTCTTCTTCACCGCTGGTAGCTAGGCTGCGCAGTTTCTTCCACTCAGTCGGACTAATCTTGCTTTCTCCGACCTCACCAAATTTGAGCTCCCAAGGATTATTGATAGTATCGCCACCCACAGAGCGGTTCAATGACCGAACGCGAGCGCCCGTATTCGCAACTGGAGCACCGTCAGAATAGGCAACTGTCGCCATCACTCGCTTGATGGTGTTTTGTACGCTGGCAACCTCTTCTTTGCTGTGAGCCTCACGATCAACAATTAAGTTACCTTGAGCATCTGTCGCATTCCACAGCGCACCTTCCTCCAGTTCAGCAATTTGCCGATGCGCTTCATTGTTGGGGTAAATCACTACTTGCTCACTAGGTGCCATTTGGCTGGTGCGGAGCTTTAGCCCTGGGGTGTTAAGCCCATCTGCCTCAGAGGTAATCATGATGACATTGAGGGCATTTGGGCTGAGGGTAACCGAGCGAACCTCATCTATCTCATAGGTCGTGCCTTCGACTTCGATTGCGGTCAAATCAGTTGCTGACACCTCTACATCACCCGCATTGGGCTCAAACCTTAGAATGGTGCGATAGGACGAAAACTCTTGGAGTTTGTCACCGACCATCCGATAGTCTTGGCTCAGCTTGCTGCTAAAAGAGGTAAAGATACCGTCAGGGGCAATCGTATTGAAAATCTTGAGGGAAGACGCTGCATCGTTACCGATCTGAGTTTCTTTAAGATCTGGCACATTTTTGACGATGTCTTCAATCTCCCCTTCTCGGTTAGCCTCGGCGGCTTGATGATCGAGGTTTTTGAACAGGGTCACACCTGTATTGGGGCCTAATCGTACGGATGACACCTGATCGTTCAATCCCTGAAAGTCTGTAAAGCGTGTGTGGCTGCCGCTGGCGCGCTCTTGGCTACTATCATTGTTAGACAGAATCCAGGTTTTTCCGTGATAGGCTACATTCTCGTACAGGGCCACTTCACCAGCTGCCAATTCTCCTACTTGGCCTTCATGGTCTGCTATTTTTACCTGGCCACTGGGTGTTTCAATAATCTGCCCGCCAGTAAACGGATCTCCCACCGAGGAGCCAATCCGGATAGAGGCGGGAAAATCCCTGAGCTTTGAGTGTCTGATCTCTGGCAAGTCTGCATAGAGCTTTTGAGAAACCCCTTCAAAGTTAGCCTTTGTGTGTAGCGTCGCTCGCGTGTCTGGGCCAAGCCGCAGCGTCTGAAACTGGCTTGAGAGACGATGCAGATTATCAACATCCTGTTTGAGAACAACAGCCGCACCATCGGCTGCCACTAGCTCTACTTCACCCGCATTTAATCGTGGGTTCCTAGCAGGGAGTAGAGCTTTGATCTCTTTCTCGCTAAGGGCTGTGTCATAGATTCGTAGGTCTTCATACTGCGCTTTTGGCGTGCCTCTTCTGGAGTGGCCGAGCTTCACATCAGTGTCGTTTTCAATGTTGGCAACACCGGTTGGTGATTCAGCTTCCGCTGCTAGCACTCCATCAATATAGATTTTGATTTTTCGGCCTTGTCTCACAGCCGCAACGTGAAACCAGTCTCTATCACGAACCATTCGCAAAGGGGCCGTTTGAGCCTTTACATAATTCTTGGCATTACGATTCTCATCAACGTGAAAAAAGATTGTTCTTTTCGTCAGCCGTACTAAGAAAAAATTACCATGCCCCTTTCTCGCTTGGCTACCGATAATATCTAGCATCTGATCACCACGGGTGCTAATGTTTTTCATCCCAAATGCGACGGTAAAGTCACCCGTGCCAAACTGACCGACCGCTTTACCCAAATTGACGTGAGAGAATTTATTGAGTAAGTGAATGGCATATCCGATACGACCATGTCCGCTGAGGTCTGCATTAGAGAGACTCGCTTTAACAATACTCACGTTATCTACTGTTGCAGCGCCTGATCTTTCTTTAAATTGCCAGTGAAATTTGGGCTGAACTACCATTGGGATTTCTCCTGTCGTGAATGAGTGATAGGCAAGAGAAGCACCGCTTGGCTCTCTTGTTCGACATCCTCATTAGACAGGTCGAAAGGCTACGTTAAGAACTAGGAAAAGCTGATTTATGGCTGACATAAGTTGCTCTTTTTCTAGAGTCAACCTGCAACACTGCTGCGATCGCAGATACTGCCATCTCAAGCTGTCATCTCAAAAAGTGCGATTCCCTGGAGTCTTCGCCAAATCGGCACTTAGTACCGCTTAATCACGTGAAGGTAAGAGGTTTTCTATGTCACCCCAGGTGTACTCTTCCATATCTTTTGGCCATGGAAAGGTCTTCGCTTTTGCCTCAGCAGCGGTCACCAATTTGAGCGTGCCTCGACTGAGTGCTTGGTAAAGTGCAGCAAAGTCACCGACTAGAATATGATTTTTGATAAAGCTTTGGCGCAGCAGTTCAATGGTGTACATCATATTGTGCGCTTCCGTGTCTTCAGGTTCAAAAATCGATTCAAAGATAAGAAATTGAATATTGTTTAAGTTGCGCTTTTTCGTGTTTTGTTTTTTCAGGTGCTTGGGCTCAATGCCGAATTTTGAGGTAATGTGATCATTCGCAATAGAGACCATAATGTACTTAGGTCCCTCAACCCATGCTCGATAGCCGTTTCCAAAAGCAAACACATTGATAAGCCGATAGGTAATCTCTTCCCAACGTTTTTCCCAATACCGGCGTCCCCTGAGATTCAAAAAAGACGTATGGCCCAGAATAAATTTTTGTTTGGCAACGCGCAATCCACGACCCAGTAGAATGGTGCCATGGCTATCCGCAGAGAAATTGATAACCTGATTGCGACAAATACCTTCTAGAACAAGCCGTGCACAATTGTCAATGACAGGCCCACCTGAAAGACCCATGCGATGAATGATGGCATCTATCCAGTCTATGAGGGAATTTGTACGGCTAAGGATAGGGTTTTGTTTGAGATAGGAAGCATTGTTGAGGTTGGCAATACCTGTACTTAACCGCGCTGCATATCGACGGCTCCGTTTTGAGGAGATTTTTTCTGTTTGCCCTAAGCCAGGAACAAAGATGGTGTACAGCGTTTGGTCATCTTCTGGCGGATAGTAAACTATATTGTTTTCAATAAATTTGAACGGGTTGGGCTCCATCATGACCTGATCGTCAAAATCAAACACCTGCTCCGTTCCAGGGTTTTGAAATTGTCCATCAAAAATTTTGTCCGGGAACAGTCCCTCTACAGGGTGCCGCCACCAGCGAGATCGAATAGCGCGTCTTTTTTCTTGTGCTGTTTTCAGGCTGCCCATAGTGTGTTTTGAAAGAGTTCAGCGAACTTATCAGACGTCGTCAGTTGAATAGCATCGAGTCGCTTCAATAGCTGAAGGCAAAAAACCTTCAAATCTTTTCAAAGCGACTCGACGCAGGCCATCGTTCGAAGAAGCTAACCTAATCTTATAAGATGTCAACGTTTGTGTTGATTCAAAGCCACCGATTGGGTTTCGAATAAGATCAATCCGTACGCCACCTATTGAATCGAAAGGACGTCACATTCTGTTCAACACGAAGAAAAAAGGCTGCTCCATCCCCTTAAAATCCATTAAGCCCAGCAGGGTATTCGCGTCTACTTTTCTAAATATGTCGTTAATGGGTAAATAGTCATACACCATTGTTGCGCTGAGCTTGCCGCGATATTCCATCATGCGGACTCTAGCCTTGCTCTCTTCAGTTTTAAGCAGTTTACTCATGGCCGCATACAGCGGTTTGAGCGATTCTTTTTGAGGCAAGTCAATGCTCATGCCTAAATTAAACACAAGAGGATTGGGGTCGACCTTAAAGATTTTATTGCCATCTGCAAATAGCAAAGGATGGACGCAATCTGAGTTGACAAACTCTTTCCCATACCAGCCGATGGTTTCTAGCAGACCATCCAGTCGATGATGAGTCTCAAAGCCTGAGCCTTTCCATCGACCCATCATGAAGGCTAGGTCTACAGCCGGTAACTCGTCAAAGAGCGTCAATGCGTTCTCGGTAGTGGTCTCTCTCTGTCGCAATATGGTGTGAAATTTGTCTAAAGTATTCATGTTCTTTCTCATGCATTAATTCGAGCTTCCAGCTTTTGCATCTGGTTTCGATAGAGGCGATCAATTCGTTTTCGATTCTCGCCTAAAACCCGATCATAGCGACCGAGCTGCATTTCGCTCAAAGTCATCTGTTGATCTGCCAGGTTTTCTAGGATGTCCTTATCTTTTTTGAGTTCATAATCAACAAAAAATCTGACAATTGGCCCCACTAAAAGCTGAAATATCAGCTTATTGACAATGGGGTTGGCAAACACAAATATCATCACTCGCGTCTCGCGATCGCTGATAGGAACATAAAAGACAACCAGTTTCACCCGTATGCGTCTGGGCTTACCCGTGGCAAGATTCACCCAAGACTGGTCAAATGTGCTGTACACAGGAGAGAAATAAGTCCGCCAATCGTTTACAAATTGGTCACCTGAATGGACGTTAAAAAATATTTTTTCGACTATCCAGGGTAATGGCTGCTGAACGCCTTTATTAATCACGCGGACAGCTTCGTCTGTGGTCTCTATGCGGCTTTCAATCTGGGTAAGATGCTCGTATGAATAGCCAAAGTAAGTATGCGTGGTCGGGTTGTGCTCAATATCTGAAAAGTTATCGACAATGACTTCTAACGGCGCCTGAATGTCTTGAGTGACCACACCTGCATAGACAGACTCCTGACTGTTGAAATCAGGAAATTTGGCAGAGGACTCAGCAGATTTTATCCAAATAATTCCATATCGCTCAATGACAGTAAATGACGACACACAAGGCTTGAGCTTAGGCGTGCTCGGGCTAAACCCCTTGCCGTCAGCTGTATACCTCCAAGCGTGATACGGACAAACAATTTCTTCGTTTTCAATCCATCCTTGGCTGAGTCGCATGCCTCGGTGAGGACAGCGATTTTTCAATGCGCCGACCTCTCCTTTGGCGCTACGGAATAGTACGATCTCCTCATTGCATAGCTGAAATAAAACAGGTTTACGCTTCAGTTGATTGCTTTTGATGGTGGGATGCCAGTGGTTGAGTAATGTCATAGCGTGTCTCTTTTTGTTTTTTCGAGATAATTGCTTACAGCGGAAAAATCAGAAATAGCAAAATCACAGCCACTGTTTAGTTTTTGGGGTTGGCATTAGCAGGCAATTCGCAAGGCCTTTTGCAATCACTCGGTAATAAACAACGCTGGCAAGCTTTGGATACAACGCAGGAAACAGCCGTTTACAGAACCAGAGCACCTGCCAAAACCATTCGACCCGAGAGAGTTTGAACAACGATGAGCGTTCGATAACCTTGATAATGTCTTGTGCAACCAGAGCCGGGCTAGCACCATTGCGGATGCTGTTATTGACGACGCGAGAGACGGTAGAGTCGGAAGAGAAGCGGCCATCTCGCCCCAGATTAGTCTTTATAGCGCCTGGGCAAACGGCTGACACCTGGATATTATCAGCGACAAGCTCGATAGAGAGAGATTCTGTCAATCCTAATAGAGCTGCCTTAGAGGTGTTGTAGAGGGCCATTTCAGGCGAGCTAAGTAACCCTGCAATAGAGGCAATATTAATAATGTGACTGCCTTGGTGGTGTTTTCTTTTTTGGTCGCTTTCCGTCTGGTGAATTTTCGCTTGGCAGGCTCTCAGTTTAGGCAAAAATGCCTTAATGCTGTAGATAGCGCCCCAGAGGTTTACATCCAGCACCTGGTGCAGGTCTTTATTGGGGGTTGTGGCGAGTTTGCCTTGATGCAAAATACCTGCACAGTTAATCAAGATATCGACGTTGCCCTGTATGTCACTTGCTAGCTGCCCTAGCTGCTCCGGACTAGTGACATCTACAGTGTGGACGTAAACGTTAGTCGTATTATCAGGTAGTTCGTCAATCAAGGCCGCGAGTCTTGCTGGGTGAAGGTCTACGGCATGAACCGTCGTGCCTTTTTGGGCTAGGGCGATCGCAGTGGCCCGGCCAATGCCTGACCCGCCTCCAGTAATCACAGCAGTTTTCTCAGACCAGTCGATATCGTATTTCGGCATGGGCCAAACCAAGTAATGTTTAGGCTGTCAACACAACTCAGTAAATCAAGTGAGAGGCCACGATCTGGGCGAGGAAGGGCTAACTTAGGGCTAACTTATTTGTTTAAGGTGTGTAATGTTTCTCGGAAGAGCCCAATTCCCATGGCAAGGGAGAAACTACCAGACCTCTGAACTTTGTAGGCTGTGCACTGTCGTAACATGCGGGTACCTTGAGCCTAGGGGAATGGGTTATGGATCGGATATCTCTTCTAGATGGAAAGGTAGTTCCTAATTATGATGCGCCTTAATCAAGCTTTTTTGAATCGATCTGCGTTTAGAAACCCTTTAGAGCACCTTAGAAAATGGGTGGCGCTGCTCTCTCCGTTGGCGGTGCTCACTGCGAATGTCATGGTGGCGCTGCCGGTGAGGGCGGTTGAGTTTCCATCGACGGGCGATCGCGGTGCGCCAGGACGTACCGCTGGCGGGGGCACCCGAGGTGGCTGGTGCGAGCACGGCATGTGGACCCCCGAAGCTGCCATGGCCCTGGTGCCTGGTAACAATGTCAGCACGTTCGCAGGCGATCAGGCATCGCTGTCTATTTATATTTCAGACATTTTCAATCACAAGCGGGCTGAAGTATATGTGCAGCACGCGCAGACTCGCGAGACGGTGTATCAGCAGCAGATGACGCTCACCGGCCTAGAAGCCGGGGGCATCGTCAAGATGGTGCTGCCTGAGACAGACGAGGCCGGGCGTCCGCTGTTATCCGTTGAGGAGGACTATTTCTGGGAAGTTGCGATTATTTGTGATGTGAGCGATCGCACCCGAGACTACACCGTTCAGGGCTTCCTACATCGTCAGGCGGTCAGCGCAGACTTCCTCGACGCGATCGCCACAGCCGCGCCCACTGAGCAGCTAGAACGCTACGCCGAAGCTGCCCTGTGGCAAGAGACCCTGCAAACCGCCGGCACGCTACGGCAGAGCGAACCTGAAAGCTGGCACGAGCTGCTAGTTTCAGTTGGCCTAGAAAACTTACCAGCAGATAACTGGGTAGAGTGCTGCCAGCTAGAGCAAACAGCCGAGCAGGAAACCGCTAACGCCACGGTCAGATGAAACGCTGGCAGCGCAAATTTTGGCAGTGGCGGGGCGTGCTGATAACAGCACCGAGCGTCGCTGCCATTGTGCTGTTGCTGAGGCTCACTGGCCTCCTGCAGGCTTGGGAATGGGCAGCCTACGACCAATACATGCGGCTGCGTAGCAACGAGCCGACAGATGAGCGAGTCGTCATTGTCGGCCTTGATGAAAATGACATTCAGACCCTTGGCCAGTCGACGGTATCCGATGAGGTGATGGCCCAGCTGATAGCGCAGCTCAAGGCCCAGTCGCCTCGGGCCATCGGGTTAGATTTTTACCGGGACTTGCCGGTAAACCCAGGACACGAGGCACTGGTCAAGATTTATGAAACCACGCCCTATCTGGTTGGCATTCGCAAAGCGATTGGAGAAGCAGGGCGCGATACGGTCGCGCCGCCACCTGAGCTAGCCGCACTGGGCCAAGTCGGCGCAAATGACCTGGTGGTAGATGCCGATAATACGGTTCGTCGAGGCCTGCTTTCTTTTGAAGATGGCGAGGGGAATGCGGTTTATAGCCTGAGCTTGTATCTGGCGCTGCTGTATTTGGAACCCGAGGGCATCGGACCAGAAGGCGTGACCGAAGACAGCTGGCGGCTGGGGCGATCGCTCTTTTCTCCCTTCTCTGCCAGCAGCGGCGGCTACGTTCGCGCCGCAGACGCAGGCTATCAAAAAATTATTAACTACCGAGGCGCCGCCCGCACCTTTGAAACCGTCTCTTTTTCAGACGTGCTAGAAGAGAACGTACCCAGCGACTGGGCCACTGACCGGGTCGTTTTGATCGGCGCAGTGGGCGAGAGCTCGAATGACTTTTTCTACACGCCTTACAGCAGCACGTTGCTGTCTCTACCAGAGACCATGGCCGGTGTAGAAGTCCATGCCAACTTAACCAGTCAGATCATCAGCGCGGCGGTAGAAGGCAGGCCGCTGATCAAAAGCTGGTCTGAGCCGGTTGAGGGGCTGTGGATACTGCTGTGGTCTGGCGCGGGGGCGCTGCTGATGTGGCAGTTTGGCCAGAGCAATCGTCAGACACGGCGAGGCTGGAAGCGAGAAGTGGGAATTGGCGGCGCGATCGCACTTTTGGGCGGCAGCACCTACCTACCCTTTTTGTACGGATGGTGGCTGCCAGTCGTCCCGGCTTTTTTGGCAGCGACGGGATCAGCCATCAGCGTCATGGCGTACTTGGCTCGCAGCGCGGGCGATATTCGGCGCACGTTTGGTCGCTACCTAAGCGATGAAATTGTCACCACGCTACTGGAGAGTCCAGAAGGGCAAAAGCTCGGCGGAGAACGACGCGAGATTACCATTTTGACCTCTGACCTGAGGGGCTTTACGGCTACCTCCGAGCGACTTCCCCCAGAGACCGTCATCAAAGTGCTGAACTTTTATCTGGGCCGGATGGCAGATGTGATTGCTCGCTACAACGGCACGATTGATGAATTTATGGGAGATGGCATTCTCATTCTCTTTGGCGCGCCGGTTCAGCGGGTAGACGATGCCAAGCGGGCAGTTGCCTGCGCGATAGAGATGCAGCTAGCGATGGACGAGGTAAATAAAACAGTGAGGGACTGGGGTCTCGCACCGCTAGAAATGGGCATCGGCATCCACACTGGTGAAGTGGTGGTCGGCAACATCGGATCTGAAAAAAGAACAAAGTACGGCGTTGTTGGCGGACCGGTAAACCTGACCTATCGAATCGAGTCTTTTACCACCGGTGGACAAATCTTTATCTCTGAGGAGACCCGGCAGGCCGCCGCGCCCATCGTGACCATACGCGGCGAGCAAACGGTAAAACCCAAAGGCGTCGCTACCCCCATCACCATTTACGATGTATCAGGCGTTGATGCACCTTACCACCTAAGCCTCACCGAAGAAAAAGAGGTCTTTTACACCTTGCCACAGCCTATTCCCGTGCAGTTTAGCCTGCTGCAGGGCAAGCATATCGACAGCGCCATGACCCAAGGCCACCTTACCCAGCTCTCAGAAAAAGGAGCCCTCTTAACGGTGGCTTCTCCAGACGCAACAACCAAAGAATCGTCTGTGTTAGCAACGCTGACCAACATCAAGCTAAATCTTTTGTCTGAAGATGGCAGTACGGCCAGCGAGGACGCCTATGCCAAGATTTTGAGCGAAGTAGCGACCGCAAAAATCCCCAGTTTTTCCATTCGCTTCACGGCGAAACCACCTGCTGTCGCCGCTCAACTCGAAGATTATTTCAATGCCATCTGCAACAATTGAGTCAGCCCAGTAATTCACCCGCAAACCCTCATACCCCAAACCCTCATACAATGAGCCGCCAAAGAACAACCGTAAGGCCGAGCGTAAGGCCGTGCTGTGGGAGGAGCTTCAACCACGATTGGCGAGCGATCTTTTGGGTGAGCACAAAGCTAAAAAACGCGCCAAAAATGAGGCAGACGCCTTGCAGGAAGGCAATCACAGCCGGATGTGCGCTGAGGGTGTAACCGGTGGCAGGCTGCTGCCAAGTCGCCCAAAAAACAGGCACCAGCTGCCCAGCTTCAGAGAGTCCAAGGAGAAGATAGTGCGACAGGCTGGCAAACAGCACCAAGGGCAGGTAGCCGTAGGCAAGTTCTAAAAACGTGCGAGTGGCGCCAGTGCCCTGACCGGCAGCGCGAACTTTGTTTGTGATGAGGGCGATCGCACCCGGCAAAAACAAAACGATAGTCGCTGCGATCGCATGCCCCCAAAACGTTTCTAAAATGCGAGTATCACCAGTGACCAATACCGATAGCTGCGGCAGCCGATGTAAGAAAACAGCGCCCAGCAGCAACAGCAACAGCGCCACTTCGTAGCTGGTGGCATTGTGAGTAGTCCACAGCTCTATGCCCGGTGGCCGCAGATTGAGCGCTACAGACTTGTGCGGGCAGGCCTTGAGACAGGTCATGCACAGCACACAGTTGCGATTTTCGGTAAGCTGGGCCGGGTGAGAGTAAATGGGGCAGCCGCCAGTGGCCTGACCGATCCCTTCGGCAGGGCCGCCCTTGTAGCAGTGGTAGGTGTTGCAAGTGGCAGAACAAATCCCCTGCTGGGCCCGTAGCTCCACCATAGACAGCTTGGCAAAAAGGCCATTCATACCGCCAATGGGACACAGGTACCGGCACCAAAAGCGCCGCTCAAACAGCACAGAACAGATAACGGCACCAGCGGTGATAATCAGCAGCAGCCAGCCAGAGAGATAGGCCGTATTTTCCAAATTCCACAGCTCTTCCCAAAGCAAAATCAGGGCAAAGCCGCCATAGAGTATCCAGCCTCCCCAGCGCTCGGCCCACTCCCTTGGCCACCCTCTAAGCTGGCGCGGCCAAGCCTTGAGCGAGAGCCTCTGAGCAACTTCTCCATAGATCATAAAAGGGCAAACAGCGCACCACAGTCTGCCGACAAAAGGAAACCCAATGAGAATAAGCGGCCACCACCAAGCCCAGAAAAAGTTCAGAGCAAAATTTTGGTCTCGCGTTTGGGGACCCAAAAAGAGAATCGCCACCACAATCGGATAGAACCACAGCGTAAAGCCGTAGTTGATTCTATCTGGCCACCAGGGACTGAGCAGAAAGGCCCTTAGCTTTGGGTATCCCTCCAGCAGATTGAAACGGAAGCGTCGCTTAGGGCTCTCCGCCGCCCAAAAAACTTCTTCTGTCAGCACGGTGCGATCGCCCGATTGATTGATCGCCCGCCCCACCATATTTTCCAATTCGCGCAAGTTGCCAGGAAAATCGTAGCTCTGTAGCCTGCGCAGCGCAGCGGGGTCTAGCTTACGCTTACCAATTCCGCGCTGGCGGCAGAGCAGCTGAGCAAAGTAAGTGATTTGCGCTTCGATGTCAGCTTTTCGCACCCGCAAAGGCGGGACTTTTATCTGCTTACCGGTACGCTTCACGAAGTCGGGCAGCGCTTTCTCGGCGACCATCAAAATCCAAGCCGGGCTCTTTCTCAGCGGTAGGGGAGCCTCCCCTTCTCGGCTAACCGGTCGATAGAGACCCGTTTCAATCAGCGTTAAGATGGGCGCTTTGAGACTGTCGTCTAGGTCTTGAACGTTGTTGAGCAGAAGAGTGCCTTTGTCAAGCCAGGCAAGTAGGCCAGGCTGACTGTCACCACGGCCAAAGAGATCTTGCGATCGCAACTTTTCACAGTTCACCTGAATCATCGGCTCACCTTTGTTTGAAGAGCCATAGTGAATCAGCGCTGCCAGGTTGTCTTTATTGAGGCCCGGTTCACCAAAAATCAGCACAGACGGCCTACGTTCTGAAGAGAAATCAGCAGCGGGTTCAGATTGGGTCACCTCACGAATATTTTGCCGGAGACGCTTGGCATAGCGGCTGCTGCCCACCACCCCTCGTTTGACCCGGGTGATGAGGTAGGGCCTGAGCGCCTGCTGCCGTTCTTGCTCGTAGGCGAGCTGCTCGGAGAGATCTTGCAAAGCCTCCGACAGCAGCCGGGAGAGTTCCTTACTCAGCGCTGGAAAAGTCTGGGCAAGTTCTTGAAAGCGAGATTTTTCCAAGCGCCACAGCACAGCATCTGTCAGAGAAATGATCGTATGGGTAGTGGGCGTATCTAGCAGCAGAGACTGTAGATGAATCACTTCCCCCGACTCAAGCGTGACCGCCTGCGCGGCGCTGGTGCGACGGGTGCGGTAGCTTTCGAGCTGGCCAGATCTCAAGATATAAAGCGCGTCTGGCTCGGTATCTTCTAGAATCAGCCTGCGATTGGCAGCAAAGGGCATCTCGGTGAGGCAGCAGGCGATTTCGCTGACAAGCGCTTCGGGTAAACCGCGAAAAATAGTGTGCGCCTGCAGCCAACTGGCGCGATCGCGGGCTGCCTCATCGAACGTCGCTGAGTCCATGGGGGTTGTCGCCTCTCTGAAGATGCTTCCAACCTAGCCTACTATTCGACCACTACTATTCGACCAATTGATGAGCTTAAACAGGGGTAAGGCTCGGCGAAGAGGGCGACACCATAGAGTCTGTTGTTTGTTGGAAAGGCAATTGAAGGGTGAAAGTGGTACCGAGGTTTTGCTTAGATATGCAGCTCAGCTCTCCGCCATGGCGATCTACCACAATCTTTAGACTCACCGAGAGCCCCATCCCGGTACCAGAGCCAATGGGCTTCGTCGTAAAGAACGGATCGAAAATATGGGGCTGTGCGTCGGTGGGAATGCCATTCCCATTATCGCTGATGGTGATCACAATACCCTCTTCCTGGCAGTGGGTGGAGAGAACGAGTTGCGGACGCCAGCTCTCTCTTTGCTGGGTACTGGCCGCATCTAGCGCATCGATTGCATTGGCCAAAAGATTGAGAAAGACCTGGTTTAGCTGGCCGGGGTAGCACTCAATTTTTGGCACATTGCCATAGCGCTTTACCACCTGAACAGCGGGGCGAAACGCCTGCATATTCAACCGATTTTGCAGGATGAGCAGCGTGCTTTCCAGACCTTCTTCTACGGTGGTCTCTTTCATATCAGACTCGTCGAGCCGGGAGAAGTTGCGCAGGGAGAGCACGATATCGCGAATGCGCTGGGTGCCGTTCTCCATAGAAGTAAAGGTCTTGGGAATGTCTTCTTTTAAAAAGTCCAAGTCGATGTCGTCAATTTTCTCCTCAATTTCTGGGTTGGGCTGCGGATGGTGGTGCTGGTAGAGCCGAATGAGTTCGAGCAAATCACCTGTGTAGGCCATCATGCAGGGTATGTTGCCATGAATGAAGCTAACCGGATTGTTTATTTCGTGGGCGATACCGGCAACCATTTGCCCTAAGCTAGACATTTTTTCTGTTTGAATCAGCTGGGCCTGGGTGGCCTGCAGCGCGTCCAGGGCCTGCCCGATTTGAATATTTTTGGATTCTAGCTGTGTCTTCTGATTTTTAAGGGTCTGATTGTACTTCTCTAAATTCTCGTGGGAGGACTTGAGGTAGCCGGTCATTCGGTTGAAGGTTTTGGCCAGGGTACCTATTTCATCTTCTGATTCTATGTTGGTTTTAACATCTAGGTTCCCCTCTGTAACTTGGGCCGTAGCTCGGGTCAAGCGAACAATCGGGTCGGCAATTTTTCGGCGAAGAAGCAACACCATGGCAAGGGCAACGCCTAGGGCAAAAAAGCTACCCAGTAGGGTCTGCCACTGAGCGCTCACCAGACTAGCCCGGCTCAGCTCTAGCTCATCTTCTAGAAGTCGCTGCTGACCGAGGACTATCTCATCTAGCAGCGCGAGCATCTCTGCAGCCAGCGGTTCGGCCTTCGTATTAAACAGAAAAAGATCTTGCCGGTACTGATTACTCTCTGCGATCGCAAGCAGCTCAGGAATAATCTCCAAAAGCTGCTGACGGTAAAACTGTATGGTCTCAATGGCCTTCTGCTGTTCTGAGGTTAGCCGCCCGGCATCTGCTGTAATGGCATTCCAGTGCTGTTCTGCAGCTTGAGCCTTACCGGTGTATTCAAACCGAAAATCGGGATTGCGACCAATCAGGTAGGCTCGCAGTGAAGCCCCCATAAGCGCAGAAGAATTTTGAAAGGCAGAAAGCTGGGTGAGAAGCTGGACGTTTTCAAAGGTGGGCGATCGCGCCGCCTGTAAATCAATCAGCTGCTGAGCTTCTGCCTGAATATTGAGTAGGGCCAACTCTCCTTGTTCTTGAAAGAGCTTGAGCGCAGGTTGATTTTCTATAAATTGATCGCTTAGCACAAACAATTCTTCAGGAATTTGCCGCCACTCCTCGTAGCGGGCCTGTAGCTCAGAAAGATGGGTCTTATTGTCTGCAGAGAGGGCAGCATTGGCATCTAGCAGCGTCAGCATCGACGACAGCTCTTGCTCAAAAGACTGCCGAGAATGATAGTAGCTATTGCGATATTCTGAACTGCCAGTGACCAGATAACCCCGGACATGGGATGACATTTTGAGTAGGTCTTGCTGGGCCTGCGTAGAAGCCAGAGCAGTAGGCACTCTCATCTGCTGAGTTTGTTTGATATTGCGAGTGGCCAGCAAGCCACCCCAATAGTTGCAGCCAAAAACAACAAACGTCAGCAAAATCAGTACCCCAAAGCCCACGTTGAGCTTACGACTGATGCTGAAGTCCGCAAAGATATCAGAAACAGACCCTAGCAAGTCGTAGGTTTGGTGCGATCGCTTGTTGTCATCAAAGCGATCGCGTCTACTAGCAAAACCACTGGCCAAAGGAATCCGTGCGGAAAGTCTTCTAGAACGTGTTCTAAAAAACCTTCCAGGGAGCCTTTTAGGAATCCGCTTGGCAACGCGTCTAAAGCGTTGCCTTGGAATCTCTTTTGGGGAGTCGTCAGGATATGACATAGACCTTGGAACGATGAAATAGCTCGTGAGGCTGCATAGGTAAGGCGATTAGGCTTGTCCTTGGTTCATCACAAAATCGGCAAAACTAAGTTCATTTACTCGGTTCCACTGGTAAATGTCAGCGCGAAATGTTTTCCAAGACTGATAGATCTCATTGAACTGTCTGTTTTCGCTGGCTAGCTCATCGTAGAGGTCAAAAGCAGCCTGATAGCTAGCAGCAAGAATCTCCTGTGAAAACGGTAAGAGCTTAGTACCGCTCAGCATGAGCCGATTGAGCACATCTCCATTGACCGCGTTAAACTTAGCGAGCATTTTGTTGTTCACATCTGCTGCTGCTGCCTTAAAGATTTCCTGATAGTGGCTAGGCAGCGTATTCCAGGCTTCCAGATTGATCTGAAATTCGTAGCTAGTGCCGGGCTCCCACCAGCCCGGATAGTAGTAATAAGGGGCAACGCGGTTGAGCCCGAGGGTTTCATCAGCGTGAGGATTTTTCCACTCAGCAGCTTCCACGGTACCTTTTTCTAACGCCTCAAAGATGTCGCCGCCCGAAAGGTTGTGAATCTTGACGCCGAGCCGCTCTAGGATTTTGCCACCGAGACCAGGCACGCGCATATTCAGCCCGTTAAAGTCTTGAACGCTGTTCACCTGCTGCTTGAACCAGCCACCCATTTGTCCGCCCGTGTTGCCACCCGGAAAGTTGATAATGCCGAGGTCCGCATAGAGCGACTGCATCGCTTCTAGTCCGCCCCCGTAGTAAAGCCATGCATTCTGCTGAGTAGCGTTGAGCCCGAAGGGTAACGTCGTGCCAAAGGCGAGGGCATTGTTCTTGCTGAGGTAGTAGTAGCTGGCTGTGTGACCACAGGCAACGTCCCCAGACTGCACCGCTGACAACACTTCTAAGCCACCGGCCAGCTCGCCTGCCGGATAGGGCGTAATCACAAAGTTTCCATTGGTCATTTTGCTGATCTGCTTGCAAAAGAGATCGGCGCTATCAAACAAAATTTGCAGAGACTTTGGCCAACTGGTCGCCATTTGCCACTGAATGACCGGCTCGTTGCTGTTGGTCGCCACCGGTGACGGTTGCGATGTTTCTTGAGCTTGAGAGCGGCAGGCTCCGATCGCTGCCGCGCTGGCTAAGCCGAGGGTTCCACGGGTTAAAAGATGTCTTCTTTGCATAATGTGATGCGGGTAAAAAAAGGGTTTGTTGAAAAGGATCTGATAACAAAGAACCTGAGAGTACTGAATAGTCGAGGGTGGCTATAGCAAGGTTCTATTCGTCTGTTGTCTGCTAGTCTGCAGCTTTCATAGCAAAGCGATCAAAGCTGAGTTCGTTGATTTTGTTCCAGCTGTATACCTGCGCTCTAAAGTCTTTCCACTGACTGTAGAGCGTATTGAAAGCCTCATTGCTACTGGCGTACTCTTCGTAGAGCTTTTGGGTTTCGAGGTAGGCCGCTTCCAAGATGACGCGGTCAAAAGGGAGAACTTGGGTCCCATTTTGTTTTATCCGCTTGAGTTCTCTGCCATTTTTGGCATTGTATTCAGCGGGCATTGTGGTGTTTATTTCAGCCGCCGCCACCCTGAGTGCCTCCTGATAGACCGTTGGCAGGCCGTCCCACTGCTCGCGATTGACCTGAAGCTCGTAGGTAGCGCCGGGTTCCCACCAGCCAGGATAGTAGTAGTAAGGAGCGGCTTTTGTGATGCCAATTTTGTTGTCGTCGTAGGGGTTGTTCCACTCGGCCGCGTCAATGGTGTCAGCGAGCAGCGCAGGCGCAATTTCGTCTGCAGAGAGAACTTGCACATCGACGCCAAGACGTTTCATCACTTTGCCACCCAAGCCCGGAATTCTCATTTTGAGGTTGGTGAGGTCTGCGGGCTGGTTGATTTGTTTGCGGAACCAGCCACCCATCTGAACGCCCGTATTGCCAGCGGGGAAGTTGATAATGCCGTAGGGTTCGTAGAGCTTGCGCATGGCATCTAAGCCGCCGCCGTAGTAGAGCCAGGCATTTTGCTGGGCGGTATTGAGCCCGAAGGGAAGGGTCGTTCCAAAGGCCAGGGCCGGTTCTTTTTCGACGTAGTAGTAGCTGGCAGTGTGGCCACATTCGACGGTGCCTTCTGACACGATATCTAATACCTTCAGACCAGGCGCCAGTTCACCAGAGGCATAGGGCGTGATCGAAAATCGTCCGTTAGTCATTTCTCGAACGCGACGACACAGTCGCTCAGCGCCGCCAAAGAGAATATCGAGCTTCTTGGGCCAGCTAGTGGCCATTTTCCACTGGATGGTGGGAAGGGCGGAGGCGTTCGGCGGGGGCGTTTCCGTAGCAGATGTTTGGCGACAGCTGGTCGCCAGCGTGGCACTGGCCGTACCGGCGGCAAGTCCGAGGGCTGCTTTTTTACACGTATCGGTTAGGAACAAGCGTCGTTTCATGACTCCGCCACAACTAATTGATCTGGGTCTATAGTGCCCAGATCACAAAAGCGCGCGTTAGAGAGAATCACAGTTACGCGTATTTATGTATGGCGACGCATCTATTTGTTTCTCAGCCTGTAACCCTTGAAATCAGCAGACTTTTCCGAGGGTGTGAAAAGTGTTCGGTCAGCTTGCTTGATGTGTACAGCATCAGACCTTATGGTGAGCGTATGCTCTTACACTAGCGATACACCCCATTAAAATTACCGATGACTACCGATCTCTTTTGCCTGCTGATACTGGCACTCTGGTCAATTCCGTTGAATCATATTCCGGCGCTTGCCCGGGTGAGCGAGGCCGGTATGGAATGGGCTGCAAGCAACCGAGAGAAGGCGATCCAAGGTCCGCCCTGGGTTGGCCGCGCAGACCGGGCTCAGCGAAACCATCACGACAACCTAGCGATGATTGCAGCGGTGATTTTGATCGCTCAGCTAACGGGGCAGGCAGATGGATTTACGGCGAATGCTGCGATCGCAATCCTCATTTGCCGCATTGTCCACGGATTGTCGTACATCGCGGGCATTGCCATCGTGCGATCGCTGGCCTACGTCGGCTCAATCATAGGCGTTGGCGTCATCGTATGGCGAATCTTGATCTAAGAGCGTCAGTCTAGAAGCGATAATCCATACTGAAGTAAATAAACGCATCTTGCGGACTATCACCCGGTTCGTTTAGCTCGACAAGCGGAATGCCAACATCAAAGCGAGCCTGCACCTCCTCAAACGGATTGAGGATAAGGCCTATCCCAGTTCCTAGCAGAAAGTTCTGGTCGCTGGTATTGTCTCTTTGATTCCACACAGCCGCCGTATCGACAAAGGGCGCAATCTGGGCGAAGGGAGAGCCGTCTTCGTTGCGCAGCACCGTGGTGCGATTTTCAACCGAAGCGCGGAAGCCATTGTCACCGAAGCGGGCGTTTTGGCTGTAGCCGCGCACAGAGCTAGGCCCACCAACGATAAACTGATCTGCCCCAAGCAAACTGTCGGCAGAGAGCTGCAGACTGCCCTGCATCAGGAGCAGATTGTCTCGGTTGATGACCTGCGCTCGCTGAATCTGACCCAACCAGCTGAAAAATTGCCCATCTGCCTCACCGTCGCGGTCGGTAGCCTCGAAAAGGTCGGTACCTAGGTTGAACTGCGATCGCAGCCCCCACGCCCCCGTGCGATCGCGCCTCAGATAGTCTTGACCAAACTGAAACACACTGGTCCGCGTAGAGTCGATTACCACATCGCTAATCAAGGTCTCCCCCGTTCGACGACGAAAGCCAAGAGACAGCGCAAACTCTTCATTGGGCTTGCGAATGAGAGGTTGGCGAAAGGTAAATTCGTAAGTGCTCGAAGACCCTTCAACGTCCAACGCCGCTAGCTCCGGCTCAATCAGCTCAAACGTGCTCGGCAGATAGCGGGCTTGTAGCGTTCCATTCAGGGCATTGACTGGCACCCGGTAGGTGACGCCGTAGGTATTGGAACCGCCGGTCGTGCTGCGGTAGGCCGAGAGCGACAGCTGATCGCCCAAGCCCAGGGCATTGTTGTAGTTTGCCTCTAGGCCCATGCGAGCGACACCCACGCTAGGCGGCGAGTTGGTATCGAACACGGCCCGGCCCGAAAAAGCGGGCGCTTCGAGCACCCTGACGACCAGCAGACTCTGACCTTCGCCCGTACCTGCGCGCAAACTGGCTTCGATGCGCTCAATAAGCGGGTCAGCGCGCAGAAGCTGCAGCTGCGATTCGAGATCGACCTGATTGAGCGGGCGGCGGTTGGCCAAGTTCACGCGATCGCGCACATAGTTTGCCAGTCGCCGGGTGCCTTCTATCTGAATATCTTCAAGCGTGCCTTCTACAACCCGAATTTCTAAAACACCACCGACAATGGTCTGCTCGCTAAGCACCGCCCGCGAGGTAATGTAGCCCGCCTCAAGGTAGCGCTGAGTGATCTCATCAGCGACCCGGCGAAGCTCCGAAATGCCAAGGCTACGGCCTTCATACTCCGACAAGATAGGAGCCAAGTCGGCTTCGCTAAATACGGTGTTGCCAACAACCCGAATTTCGCTGATATCAACCTGAGCACCGTTTACCGGCAGCTCCTGAGTAGGCTCTGGTGGGGCTTGCTCTGGCAATACTGGGCTTGCTTCTGGCAGCGGCGTCAGCTCAGAGTCTGGTTCGCCTAGCTCACTGGCAGGCGCGTTTTGGCTCAGCCGAGGAGCCTGCGGTTCATCGACATAGGGCCGCTGGAAAGAAGTTGGCCGCCGGGCGAAAGCGGGTCGCCGGGCAAAGGTAGGCGCACCTGTAGAAGGAGAAGGTTCTGGGTAGGCAGGTGTAAAATGTAGCGGGGTAAATTCGTGCGATCGCGCCTGAAAAAACAACCCTTCTGACGACCTTTCTAACGCGTTCGGTTCAGACGGTTCGGAAGCTTGAAGGGTTAAGGCTTCGGAAGCAAGCAAGTCTGCAGCTATCCCCGGTTGGATGGTGGCAGCGATACTTCCACTCAAAATACCGAGTACGGCCAGACTCCGTGCAAGCTGCTCAAATCCTAAGTGCATTGCTATATAGCTCTATTACTGTAGACATCAGACGCCCAAGATGCGATTACAAGGTACCCACTTCTTGCAAAAGACCAACAGAACTTGAAACATCCTCCTTTTGAAGCATTCGAGTGCGCTAGGCCAGTCACTTAGAGCGGCCTTAGAGCGGCCTTAGAGCGGCACAAAAACGACAGCCCCCCCGAGTCAATCTCTCTCCGAAGAGACAGGAAACCACCCAAGCAACGCGATATAGTTTGGCAAACACAGTTTGCAAACAAAAATCAGATAAAAAATATGGCTGCGACTCAACCGCTAAAAGGCATTGCCCTGATTGACTGCGCCAAGGCAAATGCGCCCCAAGGCGCTGCCGTCGCCGCTCGGCTCTGTGGCTATGAGGGAGACATTTCAGGTTTTCAGCAGGCGCTAAAAAAAGCCGGTGAAGACATGGGCGTTGAGCTGACCGACATGGAAGACCTCATTACAGACCAGTTTGTCGCCAAGCGAAACAACATTCTGGAAGTCGCGCCGGATTCGCCACAGAATCTCTAACAGAGTTTTTATTGGCAAAATTTCTATTGCAAAAATTTCTATTACCAAGTCTCTTTGGGGGCTACGAGGTAGTTTAGAAACTGGTTAGAGGCGTGGGTTGCGGACCCACCCCGACCTCATCAACCCTGCCAGCTATCTCATACCAACAAACCAGTGCCTAGCCACCCATCCCCGGAATAAAGCTCGTGCTAATTCGCTTGATCACTCGATTAGCAATATCGGCATAGCTCACTTCTCCAGCCAATATTTGACCCAGGCGCTTAGTTGCCGTCGGGCGCTTGATGCCCACTCGGTAGCCAATTTTGGGCACGCGAAAAAATACGCTGGCAATGCGCTGTGCCCACTGCATATCCGCCCCCCAAGTCTCGTGTATGGTTCGGCTGTAGTCGGCTAGCGCCTCAGGCTCACCGCTGAGGGCACGGTCTATCGCCTTGGCAGCCATCATGCCGCTGTACATGGCCGGGCGAATGCCTTCCGCCGTCAGCGGATCGACAATGGCAGCAGCTTCACCCACTATCAGCGCACGGCCGGTGTGCAGAGGATGATTACCATCCCACAGCTTAAGAGGATGGGTATAAAAAGTCTCCTCAACGATGTTTTGACTAACAACGTTTGAGCCTGCGTATTTTTTCAGCAGACCGTCAGGGCTTTTGATCGAGCTGCCAATAAAGCTGCTGACACCGAGGGAGTAGCCTTGACGCTTTGGAAAGCTCCACACGCAGCCATTTTTGGCCAGCCCAAATTCAAAACAAAAGGCGCCTGCTTCTACCGGTGCCGCTACCTCCAGCTCTAGCACACTGGCATCGCGCAGCTTGTGAGGCCGAAAACCCAGCCAGTTTGCCATCGGCCCCTTGGCACCATCAGCTGCGATCGCATACCGGCAGGTCAGCACCTCCCGCTCTGTGCGAATCTCCCAGTAGTCCCCCTTGAACGTGACGCCAGTGACGGTCGTATTGTCTCGCACATCAGCACCTGCCGCCTTTGCCTTATCGATCAAAAACTGATCGAAAACCTCCCGCCTGACGCTCCAAATGGGTTCTGTTTCGAGCTGCGCGTCGATGGTGTCGCCTAGCTTCCAGCTGTAGCGGACTCGCTGACTCTGGCAGTCTATCGCCGGGGCAAAGTCGAAATCGAACCAGTCAGCAACGCTGGGAGAAACCGCGCCCGTACAGGGTTTATATCTGGGCAAAGAGGCTTTTTCTAAGAGCAGCACCCGGTAAGCAGAGCCCGATTGGGCACCGAGGGTAGCAAGGTGATAGGCTGCTGAGCTACCAGCAGGCCCACCGCCGACGATAATACAGTCGAGCATGCGAAGGAGTGACTAAAAGGAACGTCTAAACGGTCTGAATGGCTTTTTCCTTTTCGGCGAGCGCCTGATCGATTTGCTTGATGTACTTATCGGTCAGCTTTTGCACTTCGTCTTGCATATCTCTCGATTCATCTTCCGAGATTTCGCCGTCCTTTTCTTGTTTGCGGGCCAGATCGATGCCATCTCGGCGAACATTGCGAACAGAAACGCGGCCCTCTTCAGCATACTTGCCAGCCACTTTGACAAATTCCTGACGACGCTCCGTGGTCAGCGGTGGAATATTTAGCCGGATAAGGGTGCCATCACTGTTAGGCACTAGGCCCACATCCGACATTGAAATGGCCTTTTCGATCAGGGAGACAGAGCTGGGGTCAAAGGCCTGAATCATTAGGGTGCTGGCATCGGGAGTCGTAATGTTGGCCAGGGATTTTAGGCTGGTGGGGCTACCGTAGTAGTCCACCATGATACGGTCGAGCAGGGAGGCACTAGCCCGGCCTGTGCGAATGGTGTTGAAAGCCCGTTTGGTCGACTCAACGGCTTTCTGCATGGCAGATTCGACTTCACTAATATCAGCTAACTTCACAAGACTCTCCTACAAGGGTTCCAATCGATTCACCCATCATGGCGCGGTTGATATTTCCTCTCACTGAGAGGTTGAACACCATGATTGGAATGTTGTTATCTTTGCACAGCGCGATCGCTGTACCATCCATTACCTTAAGGTCTTTTGCCAAGACGTGGCTATAGGTCAGCGACTTATAGAGCCTAGCTTCTGGATTGGTGGCGGGGTCACTGTCATAAACGCCGTCTACCTTGGTTGCCTTGAAGAGCACCTCTGCGCTAATTTCGGCTGCCCTGAGCGCGGCAGTGGTATCAGTTGTAAAAAAGGGGTTGCCTGACCCTCCACCAAAAATCACCACCCGATTTTTTTCGAGGTGGCGAATGGCGCGACGACGGATGTAGGGTTCGGCAAGCTCCTGCATGGAGATGGCCGTTTGGACGCGGGTGGGCACATTGATGCGTTCGAGGGCATCTTGCAAGGTCATGGCGTTCATCACTGTGGCAATCATGCCGATGTAGTCTGCGGTGGCTCTGTCCATGCCTGCCGAAGCGCCCTTGACGCCCCGGAAAATATTACCGCCGCCAACCACAATCGCTAGCTGGATGCCTTGCTCAACGACACCGGCAATCTCCTGGGCGATCGCATCGACAATCGCTGGGTCAATACCATAGGCCAAACTGCCCATGAGGGCTTCGCCACTGAGTTTTAACAGTACTCGCTGATAGGGTTTACCCATGCGTGCTCTATAGTTGAGTCAGTAATTTCTACATCAAGATAGCAGCGAAAGCGTTTGGGCGATACCCTAATCCGCTATCGATAGTGTTTCCTTTTGACTTCCTTACTCCTCCAGTGCACCACTGTAATTGTCTGGCTTGCCATAGTGGGCGGGCTTTCTGAGGCGGCTCGTCGGCTGGATTCTGGACCAGAAATCCCTCGAAAAATTGTTCATATTGGGGCCGGACAGGTGATTTTGATTGCCTGGTGGCTATCCGTACCAGCTTGGCTGGGGATTGCGGCGTCTGTGGTGTTTAGCGGGGTGGCTTTGCTGTCTTATCGGCTGCCAATTCTGCCTGGCATCAACAGCGTTGGCAGAAAGAGCCTGGGGACGTTTTTCTATGCGGTCAGCATCGGAGTACTGGTCGCCTGGTTTTGGCCGTTGGCGCAACCCCAATATGCGGCCATTGGCATCTTGACCATGACCTGGGGCGACGGGCTAGCGGCTCTAATTGGCCAGCGTTACGGCGCCCACCCTTACCAAATATGGGGCGAAAAGAAGAGTTGGGAAGGGAGCTCTACGATGCTAATTGTCAGCTACGTGGTGTGTGCGGCGATTTTGACAGCCGTACAAGGACCACTTGTCGAGACTTGGCTAGCCGCAGGCGGAGTGGCCATTGTCGCAACGGCACTAGAATCGGCTTCAAAATACGGTGTAGATAACCTCAGCGTGCCGCTGGGGTCAGCAGCCGTTTGCTTCTGGCTAGTGCAGTGGCTGGGCCCATAGCCTTCCGACGCCTTCCGACGCCTTCCGAAACGGTCTAAAACTACAGGGCAATCGGGCCAGACTCACCTGTGCGGATACGGATAGCTTGCTCTACAGGGGAGACAAATATTTTGCCATCGCCGATGGTTCCAGTGGCCGCAGCTTTTGCGATCGCATCCAACACCCGCTCTAGCCACTCATCACTAACCACCAGAACCAGCCGCTTTTTCGTCAAAAATTCCACCGTGTACGAAATGCCTCTGTAGGTGCTGGTCTGCCCCTTTTGGCGACCAAATCCGCGCACATCTTCCAGCGTCATTCCTGTTGCGCCAAGCTCCACTAGCGCATTTTTCACATCCTGTAACTTCTCAGGACGGACGATGGCTTCTACTCTCTTCATACCGACATCACCTAAAGCAAACCGCTGTAATTGTTACAGCTTGATGTGAGCCAAGACAACTGCTTAGTGAGTGTGGGAATGAAAATTGTTATTAAGAACTTAGCGGTATGTACGATTTATAACCAGTGCAGAATTAGCCGTGTAGAGAAGGTGACCTCAGATCAGAAGGGATGATTGCTACCCTCGTAGGCGGGATTGGAGATGAGCTTTAACGCGGCGGTAATGGTGGCTGACCTGCTGGAGGTGGCCGCGAGCCCCCTGTAAGCTTCCCTGGCGAGCGATTTGCTCAAGCTGCAGGGCAGCGGCAGATAGCGCGATCGCACCGACATTGGCACTGGCTCCCCGTAGCGCATGGGCAACCGACTCAGTGGAGGCGACACACTGAACAGCGATCGCCTGATCTAGCTCCTGCAGCATATCTTCTGCATCCTGCAAAAATAGGCCGAGCAGCTCATGCTCGAAGGCCGCATCCTCACCAGCGAGCTGCCGCAGCCGCTGCCAGTCAAAATCTACAGGGGAGGTCGCTGAACTTCTGAGCATGGTAGAGCCTATTGACGACGTTATCGCAGGTAAATCGATGTAGCGTTCGAATTTGAGGGGCGGTTGACTGATTTTTTGGAGAAACCAGCTGATACCTCTCATCACCCACAGTAACGAGTCCACCAGAGGAGGGGGAGGAGGGACTCAATCTTCACCCCAACTTTACAAATACTTAAATAGCGCATAGTTTTTAAGCGGTAAAGACAGTAATCGGACCGATATGTGGGTGTCCGCAAAGCAGAATAGGATCGCTACAGCCTTTATATCTACTGCTCTTTAGGAATCGTTACTGAATGAATTTGCGCTCTCCGTATGCGGTGTAACTTTTCATACAAAAATTTCACAAACTCATCCGTAGTTAGACCCTTTTCTGGTTCAGACCGCATTCGATTCGCAGTTGGTGCATGTCTACCGCTCAACAGGTGGCGAACCCATCCCCCATGCCAACACGGCAAGCAGAGCGCCCCAAATTAGCCACTTCGGAAAAACCAGCCAGCCCCATAGCAGCCCCGGAAAAACGTCAACTAAGTTTGACAGGACAAATGCGATTACGACAGTGATCAGAAGAACAAGCAGGCTCATAGGCTTTTAATTAGGACGTTAGGCTTGGGACTTCATGCTCCAGGGCTTAAAGTCTTCGTGGTCGGGGAAAGGGTACACCCGAATCTTTTGGTCGTATCTCACACTGAGCTTACGGTAAAACATGGGATGTATGGCACAGGTATTGTCAGTCAGCAGCGGTAAGCGACTCTCGGTACTGTATTCGAAGTCAGCCTCGGCGTAGCCCGCCTGCGGATTGATATGTCTAACCCGGCCAATGATGCCCAGTTCTGCGGTGAGTTGACGGAAGCTGTGGGGCGAGTAATCACTTTGGATCCATTCGGAGGCCGTGAGCGGGGCCCGCTTGTCGAGCAGGTTGCCTCGGAAGACCATCGGCAGGCCAGAGAGCGCTTCTAGAATGCGACCCACCCTGGGATACACCGAGCTGTAGGAGTTGATGACTTCCTCAGCGAGAGAGACCTGGCGGTTGTGCACAGCGGCGACAATGCTCTGAGGGTGAAAGCGCGGAAAGCTGCCTTTTTCGGTGGCGCGGCGAGCGATCGCATTGCACAGCACAATCAGCTGCCGGGGCCGCATTTGAGTATGGCGCAGCACATAGGGAAAGGTGCGCTCAGGCAGGCCGTGTTCATTGCGCAGAGACCGGCCAAAGTAGGGATACCACATCTTTTCGAGGACGTCGGTGGAGTTATCCCAGTCTACGCCGTGGGAAATGGGGTCTAGCATGTCTAGCGCTTGCAGGTAGTTGTAAAAGCGCCAGCTGATCAGCCGCATCAGGTCTTTGGGTCGCCAATGCATGTGCACCTCGTCGCGCACAGACTTGAGCGGGTTGAGAATGACCTCTTCTTTGAGATAGGGAAAGACCTCGGCCATGGCGAAGATCTTGATATGCACCCCTTGGTGGGCAAAGTCACGATTGAATTCGGAGCCACATTGAATCAGTGCGGCGATCGCCTGCATCATGATCGGGTCGTGAATGGCGTAGTTTTCTAGCGTATCGAAGGCTACGATGACGGGCCGATGGCGAGCCACATCCATCACAGCGGCCATGCCATTGCGAATGCGAACATCGGCAAAGATCTCTTCTAGCTCATCGAGCAGGTCGTCTTTGCTCTGCACGAGCCGGTCGAGCAGAGCCTTGAGGCAGTGACGGACAAAGGTGGAGAGCTTGCCCTCGCGATTGCCAAAAATGCAGGCCGACCGGATGCGTGGGTCAAACTCTTTGAGTTCACTAAAGATCACCGACCAGACAACGAGGTGCCAGAGCTTGGCAATGCGCGGGATGGAGACTTCTCTGCTGTGGGAGGTTTGTAGCGTGATATCTTCAAGCACCTGTTCGAAGGCGGCGGGCTCATCGACATCGATGGCGATCGCACCGTTCATGGTTTTTTGAAAGGAGAAAAACTGGGAGAGCGCAGTTTTGCCAGACCCTCGTCTGCCGATGATTAAAAACACCTTGGGATCAAGGGAAAGCTGGTTGAACCGGGTGTGGTAGAAGAAATAGCGACTGTAGTCCTGCTTAAGCAGCTTAACTTCCGATTCACAGTCAGCCTCACCGAAGGGATTGAACCGCTCCGCAGTATCTCGCTTCATCACGCTAAAAGTCTCCTCCTTGTTTACCTATCCGGCCTGGCTATCAGGTTTGCAGTTCCCTAGCAAAATCGGCTTACCTATCTCGGTGCTTACGCTAGCGCTAAATGCACAGACCGTAGTCAGTATTTCAACTGTACCGGGTGCTTTTCTGCCATACATAGAAGACTTCACAATCTATTTATGCGAGTTGATGCGACTTTACGCGACGTGCTGTTGATTTATTGTTTTCTAACCTGCAGTTAACCAGCCACAACCCAATTCAATAACTAGTGTGTTGTTCTGTAAATTGTTCTATCGATGGGATCCGGATTTTATTGTGGTGACTAAAAATGGCACCAGAGTGCTTGCGCCCATTTTGCATACATTTTGCGTCTGCGATCGCAAGTCACGGATCAAGTTACGGATACCTCCGCGTTTCTCACATCGCCGCTTTACCCTCAACACTTACAGGCCCTTGCCAATGCAGCTTTACAAACGAAAGACCGTGTCCAAAGAAGAGGAGACGCAGGCGAAAATATTAAAAGCAGCGCAGAAGCTGTTTGCCCGGCGCGGGTACGGCGGCACCACGACCCGAGACCTCGCCCAAGCAGCAGGCGTCGCAGAAGGCACCCTGTTTCGCCACTTTGAAAATAAGAAGGCAATCTTGGTAGAGGTGGCCACCCAGGGCTGGATGGAAATCCTCACGGACCTGCTCACCGAGCTCAGTGAGATGGCCAGCTACAAAGCAGTGGCCCAGGTCATGCGCAAGCGAATGCTCAGCCTCAATGCCAATACCGATATGCTGCGAGTGTGCTTTATGGAAGCGCAGTTTCACCCGGAGTTGCGCGATCGCATTCAATCAGAAGTCATCGACAAAATGACCGACGTCGCAGAAGCTTTTTTTCAAACGGCAATGGACAGAGGCGTTTACCGTCAGATGAATCCACGCGTAGTAGCGCGCATCTTCCTAGGCATGTTCACCGTTTCAGGCTTTAGCCAGACAACGATGTCTGAAGATGGTAGCTCCCCCGACGACATGAAGGAGATGGCGGAGACGCTGGCCGATATCTTTTTGAACGGGGTCTTGAGTGAGCCGGGGAAAGTGGCTTAATACTGCCCCGACCACACCTGCTTAAACCTTGCCGCCGTTTGTTCGGGGTTGCCCGCAGAGGGAAACAGCAACACACTCTTCACTTGTGAATTGTTGGCCAGTGCCGCTAGGCGGCCAAACTGAGTATCTGAAATCGCGATGCCAGAATGTTGTTGGACATAGTCCATTTCTGCCGCGAAGTTGTTGTCGTTGTATACCTGAATAAACGCCCGGTCGACCTGCCAGCTGGCCCAGTCGGCGTCGAAGTAGCGCTTGCCCCAGTAGGGATTGTGGTGGCACACATCAAAGCTCACCTTGGGGTTTGCCTGCTTCACGGCCTGCCGAATGTTTAGCATGAACTCGGTGAGCTGCGCGGTGCGATCTTTTTCACCGGGCAGCGCCTCGTGATAGCCCACGTAGTCATCCCACTGCACCGCGTCTATAGTCGGATAGCGTCGCACAAATTCAGCCGATATCTCGGTAAAGTATTTGGCCACCTCCAAATTTTCCACATCGAGAATGTAGTGATCCACCCCTGGATAGGTCTTGTCTATGCCAGGCACAAACCAGCCCTTGTTTGTTGCAACGTCAAAAATGGGGCTGGTTTCATCTAGCTTGATGCCCTTTTCAAAGTAGGCATGGACCTGCATGCCCTGTTTGTGAGCTTCATCGAGCATCCAGTCTAGCCAGGGGTCTTGAAATAGGTTTGGGCAGCTAGAGTAGCCCAAAGTCTTACGCATCACCTCACTTTTGTACATGGTGCAGCCATTGCCCCACACACCGTGGATGATGGTGTTAATGCCCTGCGCCTTGTAGTAGCGAACGCGATCGCGAATCGTTTTCTCACTAGCCCGGTTTGTAATCTGATAGCGGCTAATATAAATTCCCCGAAACGCCTTGCTCTGCCAAGCCTCAGGCATAGTCGGCACCGTCTGAGTCGGCACCGCCTGATTCGGCGTCTGATTCGGCACCGTCTGAGTCTGTGCTTGGCCAGCCGCCGTCTGACCCGTCACCGGCGCTGCAGAAGAGGTTGCCTCTACCGGTAGCTCAGCCTGAATAATCGGCGGCAGGTCCGAATCCGCTGGCGACGATGTCACACCCTCAGCATCAGATCTGTCCATCAACCGCTCAAACACAGCCTTAAAGTCGCCATTTCTGGCCGCTTCGATATCAAACCGGGGACCCATCCAGGGGACTAGCCACAGCCAAAACCAGGCAAACGCGCCCGTCACCATCAGCCATGGAAAGCAGCCACAGCCCAAATTTTTCTTCTGTGATCCCATGATTCTTGAAGTAAGCTGTCGTCGCCTTCAGCTTTTCTGCCCTAAATTCCACAGAAAAACCAAAGCTTTCGATAAAACGACTTACTTCAATACTTCCCACACAAGCTCGCGCCTAATCTGCATCTGTGTGCTCACCATCTGCCCTGCTCTGACAACACATAATCCATCGCCGACAAAAACAGATCTGGCGCCATCTGCTCTGGCAGATCGCCATGCCCCGCCTGACTCACCTCTTCGTAGTGGTAGGCGATCGCATGGTCATCTAGCGTATCTAGCGCGCTATACATCGAACCGCGATTACTGTCGTACCCGCCCATCACCATGAAGTAGCGAAAATCTCTATCTGCGAGCAGTCTGGCATTCTGTTCATTTCGATAGGTCGACATACTGCCTAGCACAATCGCCCCGCTAAAGCGTCCTGGATTGCGCAAGCTCAGCGCCCAGCTCAAGTCACCCCCTAGGGAAAATCCCCCGATCACCATCTGATTGGGATCGACATTGTACTTGGCCGCAATCGGGTCAAGATCCTGCTGTACATAGGCCTCGTACTCATCGACGAGGGCTTGCCAACCCGGCCCCGACCAGTTGGCAGAACTCCCCTGCCCCGGCGGCAATATCATCACAAAGGCATCGTCTACCCGGCGGTGGTAAGCGTCATAAATGCCCCAGTTGAACATGTGCATCGCGCTACGGTCGGTGTAGGGCATGAGCACAAGCGCCGGATACTGGCGATCCGGTTCGTACCCCGGCGGCAAGATCACCGTCGTGCCGTCGGCCTCTACAATTTCTGTCATTTCCCCGTAGCCCGACTCAGGCAAAGCCGCTTCGACGAAGCCACCCACCTCATCGGGGCTCAGTTCTACCGCTGTTTTTCGCTGGATAAGCTGCTGGGTCTGCGGTGTTTTTGCCAGGGCTGCCCCGGCGAGCCCAGTCCACAGCAGTGAGCCTACAAACGTGCCGACCAGCGAACTTGCAAGCATCATTATGAACGGCTTTTGTAGATTTTTCATGGTGGCACTCCCCCAGGCGAATTTATCCGTTGTCCTGTGATCGGGCTCACCGTAGCACCAAAGCTGCACCGCTGGAAGGGTAGCCAGCCGGTACGGTATCCGACAGGGAAACTGTCACAGCTCCGGCGCAGCCGTTGTCTACCGTTTGCCCAGCGTCTCAGCCAAAAACGGCTCTACAAAATGCAGCGCCAGCTGATTGCTCACGCCATTAAACAGAGCATCGAAGGCATGCTCTGCCCAAGGAATCTTTACCCAGACAGCCGTATTGTCAGACTTGAGTAGCTGCCTGTAGAGCGCCTCCCCAAATCGCGCTTGAACAATGTGATCGCGGCCCCCGTAAATCAGCAAAACGGGCGGCAGCGATCGCACCTGAGCAGCCTTCACATAAGTTATGGGAGAAGCCGCCGCGTAGGCCTCCGGTAGCTCACTAGGCGGCCCACCCAAGAGCGCCAGCAAAACCTGACGCACCTCTAGCGGATCGGGCACAGGTGGCTCCGCGTATCCCCGAGCCAAGTCCACCGGCCCGTAGTAGTTCACAATGCTCCGAATCGGCTCATCCGCCTGAAAACCCGCCAGCATCGCCAGATGAGCCCCTGCCGACCAGCCCATCAGCGAGATGCGATCGCGGTCAATTTCGTACTCGTCTGCGTGGCTGCGAATGAAAGCCAGCGCCGTATTCACATCCTCTAGCTGTGCCGGAAAGCGATACGTCGGCGTATGGCGATAGTCTATGGCGATCGCCACATAGCCCCGCCCGGCCAAAAAACGACCAAACGCGGCATTTTCTGACGAGTTGCCCGAGCGCCACCCCCCACCGTAGATCATCACAACAGCTGGATAGCGATCGCCCGAACCTGCCTCAGTAGCCACCGTTTCCCCCGGCTGATAAAGATCCAAAAACAGCTGTACACCCTCCGGGCTAGCAAAGCGAACCTTTTCCCGATGCCGCACCGCTCGCCGAGGCCCACCCACAAAAAAAGTTCGCCAGCTAAAGACAGACCGAGTACTCGGCGAGATGGGAGTCTCAAACGCCGCTGTCAGCGACTGTCTCGCCTGCCGTACTGCCCACGGCTGCTGGAGCATAGGCAAACTGCTGAGAACAAAAGCAGCGAGCAACACAAGCAGCAGATAACGGTTTGGTGAGGGGTAGAGACCTAGGTAGTAGAGGGCGAAAAAGATGAGGAGTGCGATCGCGCTCAGCAACAGCAACAGCGGACTCACCTCCGGCGCACCGACCGCCAGCTGCAGCCAAAAGAAATTCGGCGCAGGCAGCACAATCCACAGGCTCAAGAAAAACAGCAGTCCTGCTGCCAGCCATCCCAAAAGGCTACCCATAAACTTTAGTCACCCGTGAAAATACAGCAGCGTTGCTACACAGCATGTTCTAAGAGGAAAACGCCACATAAAGTTTAAAGAATTGATGAATTTCCGATTTTTCTCACACTTTTCCCTCACCTTTCTGTCTAGTTTTTGTGGGTGCAACCTCTGTAATTTCAATATATAGGTAGATAGGTTTTGGCAGGTGCAGCGGCGCGGCGCTCCCTGTGACTGTGCCAACAGTCACTATTCATAGCAGTTTCTTCAACGATTTTTCGTCACTATCCGTCCGTAGCCGCTTTTAGAGCCATCACGCTCCAAAGTTTCTAGCGCCACAGTTCTTTAAACGCAAATATTCAACGTCGTGGAAGGTCGTTGCCGGTTTGGATGCCGGGACGTGTACCCTTATGCCCCAAAGTCTTGTTCTCAACTTCATTACCCAGTCAGCCGTTCCCCCCAAGCATCTCCAGGGATACTCGCTGCAACAGCTTTTCTTCAATCTTGTAGATGTTGTCGATCCGGCCCTAGGCCACGTGCTGCGGCGAGACAAAAAGAACCGATCCTACAGCCTGAGCGCGCTACAGCTCAGCCCGGTGCCCACGCTTCGGTCCAGCCATCAGCCGCGCAACTGCCCGCCCAACCGATCCGAGAGAAAAAGCAACCTTCACCCCCTCCCACTTCGCAACCCATCTGCGCGGCTCCAATACACCCACAGCCAGACCGTAGCGCCTCATACCAAGTGCTGGTGGCGCATATCTTTTCTCGACGACGAACTGTTCGACCATCTGATTTTTCTGTGGAACCAGCTGCGCGATGAAGTGTTTCAGCTGGGCACAGGCGCTGTCAAAGTCGTCCAGATTGCTGCAGAGCTGACAGGAGTAGACTGGGCCTCTAGCTGCAGCTACCGCGACCTCTACGAAGAAGCTTCGGCCCACGAGCGCGAAATTCATCTTCAGTTTGTCACCCCGACCGCGTTTGAATCGGCTGGCCGCATTACCCCCTTACCCACAGCAGAAGCCATCTTTCAACCGCTCAGAAAGCATTGGAACCGCTACAGCGACTTGGTGTTTTCTCCTACCCTGATCAGCGACCTTGTGCCTATCGACTTCGATATTGAAACCCGTCCTGTCCAGAGCACCCTGCGCAACTCCTTTCAAACCCTCATTGGCTGCACCGGCCAAATTAGCTTTCGCATTGGTGGCGAAGGCGGCCCCCTCATTACCAAACAGCTCAACGCCCTTGCCGACTTCACCCGCTACTGCGGCATCGGCCTCAACACCCAGCTTGGGATGGGCGTTATTAAGCGCATCAATACCCTCGATCTCGCTACCAAGAAACCGCTGACAAAGCTGACAAAGTAGTTCGCTACCAGGGTTGGGGGTTGAGTCTGCGCTTGTCTGCGCTTGTCTGCGCTTGTATGGAAGCGTGCTGTCAGGAGAGGAGTGCTTTTGATAGAGTAGTGCTTTGTTTAGCCCCTCCCTTCAGCCCATGCCTTCTCGCCGCGCGATCGCCCATCTCATCGAGCCCGAAAAGCATGACCTTGGCGGCTTCAGCGTCAGGCGCAGCCTGCCCCATCCAAGCCGTACCATGGTCGGCCCCTTCATCTTTTTCGACCATTTGGGACCGGCTGTTTTTCCGCCAGGCGAGGGCGTCGATGTGCGCCCCCACCCCCACATCAATCTGGCAACGGTGACCTACCTATTTGAGGGCAGCTTGCTCCACCGCGATAGCCTAGGCGTCGTTCAGGAAATACTGCCCGGCGCAGTAAACTGGATGACCGCTGGGAAAGGGGTGGTGCATTCTGAGCGATCGCCCCAAGCCTTCCGGGACAGCGACGCGACGCTCCATGCCATCCAAACGTGGATAGCACTGCCCGAAAGCGCCGAAGAGATAGCCCCAAACTTTTCTCACCATGCTGCCGCCGACTTGCCCACCTGGAAAGAATCAAGAGAAGAACAACACGGCCAGGCCGCCACTACCGCAACGCTCATCGCTGGCAGCTTCGGTCCATTCACCTCGCCAGTAGCCACCTTTTCACCGACCCTGTATCTAGCGCTAGAATTCACCGCGGGTAGCCACTTCTCACTACCGGCAAGCCCCCTAGAGCGCGCCATCTACAGCGTTACCCCCGGCTTACAAGTCAATGGAGAACCGCTAGAACAATATCGCCTTGCTCTCCTACAGCCAGATGCCGACGTAGACATCAGCGCCACCGATGACGCGCGCTGCATGGTCGTTGGCGGAGAACCCCTCGGCACCCGGCACAAGTATTGGAACTTTGTATCGAGTAGGCCCGAGCGCATAGAACAAGCGAAAAGAGACTGGAAAGAACAGCGCTTTCCCCAAGTGCCCGGAGAAACAGAATGTATTCCCCTGCCTGATTAACATGAAATCTGTTTCTAAGCTGCTAGTCGCCACCGATCTAGACGCGACCTTGCTCGATCATCAAACCTACGATGTCAGCCCGGCTCTCCCCATTATTGAACAGCTAAAGTCTCTTGACTGTCCGATCATTTTTAACTCAAGTAAAACCCAGTCCGAACAACAAAGCCTTCGTGAGACCTTAGACATTCGCGCTCCCTTCATCATCGAAAATGGCTCAGCTGTGATCATTCCACCCGGACAGCTCAATCAGCCAGACACCGCCGCTGGCTACACCCACGTATTCGGACTGCCCTACCCAGACCTCATCACTCACCTGCACCAGCTGCGCACCCAAAGCAGCTACAAATTTCGTGGCTTCAGTGACCTCACCGCCGCCGACCTTGCAAACATTGCCGGACTCTCGCCAGCAGAAGCCGCCGCCGCCAAAGATAGACAGGGCTCCGAACCTCTCCTCTGGGAAGACAGCGAGACAGCGTACCAAGCCTTCACCGCCACCATCGCCGCAAAAGGCTTAGTCACCACCCAAGGCGGACGCTTTAGACACGTCATGGGTGACACCAGCAAAGGCAAAGCCCTCGCTTGGCTAGTCGACCGCTACAAAGCCACCTTCCCGCACATAAACTGGACCGTTGTCGCTCTCGGAGATAGCCCCAACGATGTGCCCATGCTGCAAACCGCTGATATTGGCGTTCTCATCCCCAATCCCCACAGAAAACCCTTCGAAATTACCGGCGTCCCTCGTCTCATTCGCGCTACCCAACCTGGACCCTCTGGCTGGGTTGAAGCCATCTCTACGCTGATCAAGTCGTTTTAATGAACAGTTGTTAGTGAGTTTTCAGGTAACCGTCAAAGACCCACAAATTACCGCTCTTGTCTGTGCCAAAGACATCACTTTACAAAGTGGTAAACGAGCTATTCTTTCTGTTGTACGTTTGATGTAGCCATGGCTGATCTTTTTCAACATGGAGCGATCGCAACCCTCCACAATCTCACGAACCGTTCTACCGAAGCGCTCGAAGCCGAGCTGGTCGAGTTTTCAAAAACCCGTCAGTTTGGTTTGTTGCTTCCGGCCCTATTTTCTGAGCTTGAGACAGACGCACTGCAGCACATTGTTGAAGAACTTCAGCATGTTCCCTATCTATCAGAAATTGTCATCGGGCTAGACTGCGCCGACCACGAACAGTGGAAATACGCCTGCCATTACTTTTCAAAACTGCCCCAATTTCACAGAATTCTCTGGCACGATGGGCCTAGACTCCAAGCCCTCGACCAGCAGCTCGCCGCCCAAGATCTCGCCCCCCAAGCCAGGGGAAAAGGCCGCAACGTATGGTATTGCCTGGGGTATATGATGCATTCTCGGCGCAGCGGTGCGATCGCCCTCCACGACTGCGACATCACCACCTACGACCGCAGCCTACTGGCCCGGCTCCTATACCCTGTTGCCCATCCCCGCTTCGACTATCGCTTTTGCAAAGGCTACTACGCCCGCGTCAGCAAAAACCAGCTCAAAGGCCGGGTCACTCGGCTACTGGTCACCCCGCTCCTGCGCGCGCTCAAGCTCACCATCGGCCCCAGCGACTACCTCAACTTTTTAGACAGCTTCCGCTACCCGCTCTCAGGCGAATTTTCGCTGCTGGCCCACATCATTCCCGGACTGCGCATCCCCAGCGATTGGGGCCTAGAAATTGGCATTCTCTCCGAAATTCAGCGAAACCACGCCCACCACCACGTCTGCCAAACAGAAATCCTCGACATTTACGACCACAAGCACAAAAATATCTCCCGAAGAGACCACCAGGCAGGCCTCGCCAAAATGAGCGTAGAAATTACCAAAGCGCTCTTCCGCAAGCTAGCCGTACAGGGTCACGTCCTCAACGCAGAAACCTTTAGAACGATCAAAGCGACCTACTACCGCACTGCGCTAGACCTGATCGCCGTCTACCAAAACGACGCCATCATCAACGGCCTAGCATTTGACCGCCATGCAGAAGAGACTGCCGTAGAAGTCTTTACCGACTGCATTATGGAAGCCGGAAAGCGATACATGTCGAACCCCAAAGAGACTCCCTTTATCCACTCCTGGGAACGGGTACAAAGCGCCCTGCCAAGCTTTCTAGACGAATTTGACAAGGCCGTAGAGATGGACTTTTTGGAGGCGATCGGCTAAACCACTACCGCATCGTCTTCTGAGGCAGGACCCAACCAGTTGGTAATCCATACCGACTGGTACGGGGCAAGGGTCATTGTCTTTTTGCCCTCATCTAGAGAGCGATCGCCAATCAGGTCAAACCAAGACTCCGTCTCAATCAGGTTGATATCCGCTAGCTTCAGCGTCTGCTCACGAGGAGTAAGATTGTGAACCGAGAAAATGCTCTGCTCTCTATCAATGCTCTGTCGCCAAAAGCCAAAGAGCGCAGGCTCTAGTCGCAGCGTGTACTGAGTGGCATTGGGATGAAAAGCCGGTTGACGCCGCCGCAGCTTAATCAGTCGAGAGAGCTCTTTGAAAACAATGGACTGGTTCGAAGTGGGGTCGTTTAGCGCATCTGTGAGGGCTCCATCCTTCCACCGGTAGCGGTTGATAGATCGATTACGACCAGTTTTTTCCATGCCCTCCCGGTCATTGGGCGTTGCGAGCAAGCTGTGAATATAAAAAGCAGGAATGCCCTCTAGAGACATCATCACCGTCTGAGAACAGATAAATCTAGGAATTTGCCATTCATCTTCGCCATTGGCCGTGCCTTTCATCGCATCGAACAAAGAGATATTCACTTCATAGGGGCTAGAAGAGCCGTCCGTCTTTGCCCGCATGCTGATCTCTCCGCCAAACTGACGCATACAAGAGAGAAAAGTATTGTATTCTGCCTCGCCCAGCAGTCCCTCCGTTGGCCGCATGCCAATGCCATCGTGAGAGGCTGTAAAGTTGAAATAGGCACAGCCTTTGGGCGCAGGCGGCATGCTCATCATCCAGGTTTTAAGATGGTCAGAGCGCTCCTGCAGCATGGCATTCACCAGTAGAGGCGGCAGGCTAAAGTTGTAAATCAGGTGCGCTTCGTTGTGCTGCCCGAAGTAGCTCAAGTTCTCTACGTTGGGCACGTTGGTTTCGCTGATGATGATGGCATCGGGCCGAGCGAGGGCCACCGCTTCGCGAATCAGGCGAATCAACAGGTGGGTCTGTCGCAGGTGAATGCAAGGCGTGCCCAGCGTCTTCCACAGGTAGCCAACTGCATCTAATCGAAGAATTTTTGCCCCGGCGTCGAGGTAGTACAAAATAATCTTTAGATATTCAACCAGCACATCGGGGTTGGCAAAGTTGACATCGATCTGGTCGTGGCTGAAGGTGGCCCACACGTGCTTTGTGCCTTCTGCCGTCTCAACGGGGCACAGCAGCGAAGAATTGCGCGGCCTAACGACACCGGAAACGTCTTTTTCTGGATCGACCGCGATGAAATAGTCGCAACCGGGCTTTTTACCCTGCTGAAACTGTTGAAACCACTCGCTCTGGCTAGAGACATGGTTGAGAACAACATCGGTCATCAGATCGAATTTTTGCGCGATCTTTGCAATGTCGTCCCAGGTGCCAAGGTCAGGATTGATCTGCAGGTAGTCGATGATAGAAAATCCATCGTCTGAGCTGTAGGGAAAGAAGGGCAAAATATGGACACCGCTGAGCACCTCTTCGAGATGCTCACTGAGAAAAGAGAAGAGTGTTTTGAGCGGCGCCTGCTCGGGGCTATCGGCTACGATGCTGTCACCGTAGGTAATGAGCAAAATATCTTCCTCGCTCCAGCGCTCTAGAGGAGAGAGTTCTGAGGCGGTTTCGCTCAGGTAGGGCTTGAGCAGCGCGTATAGGCGATCGCCTAACTCGTCGACATCAACACCCAGTGGCTTGTAGATGTTGTCAATGAGGGGCTGAACTTTTTGTTGGAAGCGATCTTGGGTTTTGTTTGCTGAAACGGTAGGCGAAGTCACGGAGCTGAAAAAGTGTAAGTGGGCAAAAGCGGACAGCGGGCTAATCGCGAGATAGGAGGCTATAGGCGCCAAAACCGACCGCAATCAGCGTCACAGAAAAAAGCGTGGTCAGCGTACCCAGCGCGTAGAGAGCAGGCGAAGTCACATTTGTCGTCATGCCAAAGATTTCTAGCGGCAGTGTGTTTTTTTGCCCAGAGACCAGAGACGTGCGAATAAATTCATCGTAAGAAAGCGTGAAGCTGAGCAGCGCAATGCCAATTAGGCTCGGAAAAATCAGCGGCAGCACAACTTCTTGAAACGTCTTCCCATCATTGGCTCCGAGGTCTCGGGCCGCTTCTTCGTAGTAGGGATTAAACCGGTTGAACACACCCAGCATGATCAAAAACGCAAACGGCACGGTCCAGGTGAGGTGTGCCCCCAGCCCAGAGGAGAACCAGTTTGTCTGAATATTGAGCACCTGAAAGACAATGCCAATGCCCAGAGAAATGAGCACGCCAGGCACCACCAAACTAGAAATCGTGAGATAGAAAAGGGGTCTTGCGCCTCTAAAGCGCTGGCGAAAGGCCATGCTGGCCATCACGCTGACCAGGATAGCGATCGCAACCACGCCCAGACCCAGCCAAAAAGAGCGCTGAAACGACTCCACAAAGCTGCCCACTCGCTGCTCCTGAAACACCTGCCCCAGCCAGTAAAAGCCAAAGCTCCGCACCGGAAACGTCAGCGCCCCATCCGGCCCCTGCAGCGACAGGATAAAAATCCCCAGCATCGGACCATACAAAAAGAGTAAAAACAGCCCAAAGAAAATAGTCAGTAAGAAAGTAACCATCTACCGAACCCCGTTCTCAAACACTCGCCTCTAGCAAATCTCTCTCATGCGCCTCTCTCACGCATCTCTCTAATGCGCCTCTCAGACGCGCCTACAGCTCCTTGCGAATATCCACCACCCGCAAAATTCCCGTTACCAGCACCAGCGTAATCAGCAACAAAATAACCGCATTCGCCGCCGCCAAAGGATATTGCAAGCTGCCAATTTGGGTGCTGATGAGCTTGCCCACAGAAGCCGACTGACCGCCCCCCATCAGCCGCACCGTGACATATTCCCCCATCGTCAGCGTGACCACAAAAATAGAGCCAATGGCAATCCCCGGCGCGCTCAGCGGCAAGATAATTTCTCGCAGCACATCGAACCCCGACGCGCCCATGTCCCGAGCCGCCGTAATCAGCGTGCGATCTATTCGCATCATGCTGTTAAAAACCGGCGCAATCATAAAAAAGTTGAACAGGTGAACCATCCCCAAAACAATCGCAAAGTCTGAGTACAGCAGCCACTCCACCGGCTGCTGCACGACGCCCAGCGCCAGCAACAGCTGATTGACCAGCCCTTCCCGGCCCAGCAGCGGAATCCAGGAAATCATGCGAATGATGTTCGATGTCCAAAAGGGAATGGTGCACAGCAAAAAGAGTAGAATTCGAACGCTATCTCGGTGAATGCAGAAGGCTAGGTAGTAGGCAATTGGGAATGCGATCGCCAGACAAATGCTCCACACCAGCAGCACATACTTAAACGTGTTGAGATAGGTCGACAGCGAAACCCTAGAGCTAAAGATGCTTGCATAGTTCTCAAAAGAGAACGCAGGCGTCATGGCATAGCCATTAAACTGCCAAAAGCTAACGATAAAAATCATCGCGATCGGCAGCACCAAAAACATCAAAAAGATGAGCGTTTGAGGCGTCGCCAGCAGATAGGGTTTGAAGTTTTTCCAAGCGCTATACATTTGAGTTTGGTACAGTGTTTCGCACTGCTCAGAAATAGTAAATAGACTCGCGGCTTATCCTGGTCCCTGTGGTTGCACACTGCTGTGAGCGCGCGAATCCACCTCGGCCTCTGTTATGTGTACGAGTACGTGAGCGATTGAACTCAGGTCGGTAGCATAGGTTGCGGACCCACCCCGACCTCCGCTACGCTCCGGCCACCCCTCCAGAGGGGATCTGTGCTGGCTTTGAGGCTAAGGGAGCGAGCACCACTAGCTTCAAAGCCTGAAGTAAATCCCCTCTGGAGGGGTGGCGCGCAGCGACGGGGTGGGTCCGCAACCTCATCAACCCAGCCAATCTCCCACACCCACATGCACACAACAACCCTTGAAAAAAGAGACCGCACAATCATCAAAGTGATTGCACGGCCATACCGCCAATGACTAGGCAGCAATAAATTCGTTCCATTTTTGAACCAGGTAAACCTGCTCATCCATGGTCGAATTCCAAACAACAACGTTGCCCATGCGCTCTTCAAACGAGCCGCCGTCTCTGACAGCACCGGCCTTCTCCAGAGTCGTCCCAAAGGGGTCGACCATATCTACAGCGGCGGGCTTACCCTCGTACCAGAAGTCCCACTCCTCAGCAGACATAAACTTCTTCGCATTTTCGGGGACCGCGCTGTAGTAGCCCTGACGACCCAAGAAGGCACCCACCCAGCCATCGAGCAGCCAGTCCATGTAGGCATAGGCCGCATCGAGCTTGGGCCCTTCCATCGCTGCCGACATACCAATGCCGCCACCCCAAGCGCGATAGCCCTCTTTTAGAGGCGCGTAAATGCACTCCAAACCTTTGGCCTTTACAGCGGTAACCGCTGGCGACCACATCGACTGCAAAATGACCTCACCCGAAGACATCAGGTTGACCGATTCATCGAACGTTTTCCAAAACGCCCGAAACTGGCCCTCTTTCTTCTTATCGATCAAAATACCCGTGACCTGATCGATTTCTTCTTTGGTCATGTTTCCCTTGTCGCCAAAGGTCATCAGCCCGGCAGATTCGACCACGAGGGCCGCATCCATGATGCCAATGGAGGGAATATCGAGAATGGAGGTCTTTCCCTTAAAAGCCGGATCGAACAGATCGGCCCAGCTAGTAATGTCTTTGCTGACAAGGTCCGGGCGGTATCCCAAGGTATCTGCATTGTATTGAAAAGGAATGAGTGTCGCCCAGTCGGTCGGCGTTGCCGAAAACTCTTGTGAGTCTTTGTCTTTGAGATACATCACTTTGATGGGCGCTGTGCCCTGGGCATTTTCGACCGGTAGCCCGTTGAATTTGCCCGTCGTGAAGAAAGAGGCAATCTTATCGAAGTTTTTAATTCTCTTGACGTCAATCGCCTGCAGGTTTCCAGAGGGAATCACCAGTGGCAGACTAAAGTACTCCCCGTCGAACATGTCGTACTGTCCAGGCTGAGTGATCGCGATTTGATTGTTTTCCTCAGTGCTGAGCGCCTTGATTTCAATATTAAATCCCAGATCTTCTTGAGCTTTATCACGAATGTCGTTAATCTGTGCGACACCCGTACCGATAAAGCGTAGGGTGACATCCTTAATGCTGTTGGTATTGACTTCTGGGCCAGGGGCAGGGTTGTTGGGCGTGCCTTCAGGGGCTTCTACCTGAGCGCAGCGAGCAGTTGCGAGGGCTGCGCCAGTGGCCAGACCGCTTTGAATGAGGCGACGACGAGTAAACTTGGGCATTTTCTTGTACTAATCTAGACGACTGATATCACGAGAAACCGATAGTTTTTGCCACTACAGTATTTGCCACGTAATTTACCGCGCTTACGGCAGCCGTTTGGTGTGCCACTGTACAGTTTTTTGCGCAACGTTACCCAGTTTTAGAAAAAACTTTTTCAGACGGCTCACCAGAGCACCTATCGGATAGCTTATTAAACAATGCGCAGCCCGAAGAACCCACGGCCTTTTGTTTTTCATCACATTCTTTCTGTTGCAACCAAACAGTTGGGCCGCTCTATCGACCCAAAGCACCGATCAATCTGGCAAAAACACCGCATCTTTGGCGAGCCACCGCACCGCCACCAGCTGCCCCGGCGCGAGGGGCCTGTCAGCCCACTCAGTCGTCCGCACCTTGTACAAAAGCGACTGCCCAGTGGCCTCTACCACGAGCGACACCCGAGTGACGTAGCCCGTCATCTCCACCGCCACTAAGCGGGCCAATACCTGGTTCATCAGTGGTCCATCAGCGGGCACTGTCTCTGGTCCACCCGCCGCCACCGGCCCCAGCTCCATGAGATCTGGCCGAATGGAGCAGGCCGCCTCATTCCCTAACAATGTTGTCGTTCCCTGACAATGGACAGGGCCAATGCCCGGCACATCGAGTTCGATGAGCGCATGATGGTCGCCGTGGGCCACTGAGCGGGTCACCTTCCCAGCAAATATGTTGTTGTCTCCGATGAATTTTGCAACAAACTGGGAGGCCGGGGTGTTGAACAGGGTTGTCGGGGTCGCCACCTGATCGATATGGCCATGGTTCATCACAACAACTTGGTCGGCGAGCGAGAAGGCCTCTTCTACATGGTGAGTCACCTGGATAAAGGTAAGGCCAAACTGCTGCTGTATCTTGCGCAGCTCACCGCGCATTCGCACGCGCAAATTTTCATCTAGGGCGCTCAGGGGCTCGTCGAGCATGAGCACTTGGGGGCGAGTGACTAGGGCTCTAGCGAGGGCAATCCGCTGCTGCTGCCCGCCGCTGAGCATATCGGGTCGGCGCTGCGCGGTCTGGCTGAGGCCTACGAGCTCAAGCATTTCACCCACACGCTGCCGTCGCTCCGCCTTGGGCACCTGCTGCATCTTCAGCCCAAATTCCACATTTTGCCAAATTGTTTTGTGGGGAAACAGCGCATAGTTTTGAAACATCATGGCCGTGTTCCGTTTTGCGGGGGGCAGCTTGGTCACCTGCTTCTCAGCGATGAACACAGCGCCCGAGGTGACCTCCTCATGCCCCGAAATTAGCCGGAGTGCCGTTGTTTTACCACAGCCGCTGGGACCGAGCAAACAACAATACGCTCCCGCTGGAATATCAAGGTTGATATTTTCGAGCGCCGTGACGCGGCCATATTGCTTTTTCACTGAGCGGAGGGAGACACCGGCAGCCTGGGCAGTCAGGCCTGCGATCGCAGTACGAGCACCCTTGGCAACGGCAGCGTTAGCCAATTCCGTTGCCGATGAGGGCTGCATGAGAATGGGCGATGGCTGGATGTTTTCTGGCATCATATGCGCGCAAGTGGGTTGAGAAATAGCTTAGGAGCAGCAGTAGTGCTGGTCAAGGCTGAGCAGCGTATGCATCAAAACATTTACACCGTTTACGCAGTCTTCGGGGGAGGTATATTCTGTCTCGGCGTGGCTGATGCCCCCTTGGCTGGGCACGAAGATCATGCCCATGTCGGTGATGCGGGCCATCTCCTGAGCGTCGTGACTCGCCCGGCTCGGCAAGTAGGTGTAGGTCAAAGCGAGGTTGTCGCACACGTGAGCGATCGCATTTTGAATGTGCATTTTCGCTGGTGAGGGCCGGTTGTACAGCCTGGGCTCAAAGCTAATCTGCGTTCCCGTTTCCGTCGCGATTCGGGCCATGTCAGCCTTGAGCTGAGTCATTAGCCGGTCGAGATGCTTGTCGTCGAGATCGCGAATATCCAAAGACATTTCAACCCGGTCTGGAATCGTATTCGCCACGTTCGGGGAGACCGTCATTTGCCCAACGGTCGCCACCTGGTCGCCCGGCTGATTGCCCAGCGCGTTTATCGCCAGCACCAGCTGCGAGGCGGCCACCAGCGCATCTTGGCGCATCGACATCGGCGTTGTGCCCGCATGGCTAGCAAGCCCTTTCACCGTTAGCAGGTATCGCCGCTGGCCAACTATGCCCGTCACCACGCCAATCTGACTCTTGGCAGCTTCGAGCACCGGCCCCTGCTCCACGTGTAGCTCCACAAAGGCCACCATCTCCGCAGGCGTCATCCGGGCCAGCGATCGCTTCTCCCAATGTCCGCCCACCCGCGCCAAACAAGCTTCTATCGAGTCACCAGTCGCACTTTCGTAGGCCGCCGGATCGTGGCTCAGATTGCCAGAGAGCGCCTTACTCCCCACCATCGTGCGCTCCTCATCCGCAAAGACAATCACATCCAGCGGATGATCTAGCCTATGGTCTTGGTCGCGCAGCGTTCTCACCATCTCCAGCCCCGCCAGTACTCCGTAAGTGCCGTCGTAATGCCCGGCATTGGGCACCGTATCCAAATGGGATCCCGTTCCCAGTGCAGGCGCCTTAGAAAATCGCCCCGGGTACCGGCCAAAGATATTGCCAGCCGGGTCGATCCTCACCTGCATTTCGGCATCACGCATCCAGCGCATCAACAGCTCCCGGGCGCGGCAATCCTCCTCGCTAAAGGCCACTCGCTGAACGCCCCCAGATGGCAACGCGCCGATGGTGGCAATCGCTTCGATACTCTCCATCAGGCGATCGCAGCTAGCAGAAAAAGATTTTACAAGGGTTGTAGCTGGCATTTCTTAAGCTTTCTTTACAAAGACGTTGACACCATCATAGCCCCTCTTATCAGAAGCCTTTGAACGTCCTCTCACTTTTCTCTTTATACAAATCTTCTCCATCGCAAAATGTATCAACCTTATCGAAATCTCAAGCTCTTCTGTCCGAAGGGCAAATTTCTGGTAAAAGGTTTTGAGTGACTCCGCAAAAAAGATGTCGAAAGGAACCGATCAAACAAAGCGCGTTTTCATCTGCGGCTCAGCCTTAAAAGGTCAGCCCGACCATCAAAATCTCCAGTCGGCCACATTTATTCGAGCAGCTAAAACAGCACCAAAATATCGGCTGCACTCGGTGAAAGAAGGCTGGCATCCCGGAATTTATCAGGCTACGAGTGATACAGCAGAAAACGGCATCTCGATCCCCGGCGAGATTTATGAACTCACCGCAGAACAGTACGACTATCTCGTTTCGACAGAGCCGCCAGATATGTATCCAGAAACCGTCGACCTAGACAATGGAGAGCAAGCGATCGCCATGCTCTACCCAAAAGAACTCATCGAAGCAAATGGCTACCCAGATATCTCGCACATAGGTGGCTGGGCAGCTTACAAAGCGCAGCAGCAATAAGCTCAGCAGTAACCATCACAGTAATCGCTAGACCCGCAAATGCTAAACAACATCGGCAGGCACAACCCATGGGGAAAGTACTCATCAAAGGCGGACGCATCATTACAGCTGTCGATGACTACGTGGCAGATATTCTCCTGGAAAACGGCAAAATTGAAGCGATCGCCCGTACCCTAACCGCCGACAACGCAGACACCCACGACGCCACAGATCTGTTGATCTTTCCGGGCGGTGTCGATGTGCATGTGCATATGGAAACGCCCATGGGCAACGACGTGTACACCTGCGACACCTTCGAAAGCGGTACCCGGTCAGCGGCTTTTGGGGGCACCACCACCATCGTTGACTTTGCCCAACAGTTTGCCGGGGAGAGCCCCAAGCTAGCGCTAGATAGAAGGCTAGCAGCCGCAGAACCCCAGTGCTGTGTAGACTATGGCTTCCATGTGATTTTGACCGATGCCAATGCAGATGCGATCGCAGAACTCCCAGATCTCATCCATCACGAAGGCGTCTCTAGCTTTAAGCTCTACATGGCCTACCCCGGCGTCCTAATGGTAGACGATGCCGCCATCTACAAGATTATGCGAAAGGTGGGCGGCCATGGCGGGATGGTAAACGTTCACGCCGAAAATGGCATCGTTATCCAAGCGATGATTGAGGAAGCGCTCGAAGCGGGCAACACGTCGCCCAAGTACCACCAGCTTACCCGCCCCCGGCTGATGGAAGGAGAAGCCACCCACCGAGCAATTCGAATAGCCGAGCTGGCAGAAGTGCCCGTGTACATCGTGCACCTCTCAGCCAAAGAGGCGCTAGATGCAGTGGTTGAAGCGCGCGATCGCGGTATCCATGCCTTCGCAGAAACCTGCCCCCACTACCTCTTTTTAGACCAGTCAGAATACGACCATCCAGGGTTTGAAAGTGCCAAATACGTGATGACGCCGCCCCTACGCGACCACACCTGCCAGCACGAACTGTGGCGCGGCCTTAGATTCGACGACCTACAAATTGTCAGCACCGACCACTGCCCCTTCTGCTTCAACGAAAATCCGATGGGCCTCTTAAGATCTAAGCGCTTCGGAGCAGACAACTTCAACAAAATCCCCAACGGTGCACCCGGCGTAGAACTCAGGCTAGAACTGCTGTACGACGGCGGCGTCGCCGCCCAGAAAATAAACCTAAACCGATTTGTCCAGCTCACAGCCACCGCCCCCGCCAAAATGTTTGGCCTCTTTCCCCGCAAAGGCACCATTGCCGTTGGCAGCGACGCCGATATTGTTCTCTTCGATCCCAAAAAGCAACACACCCTCAGCGCCAGCACCCACCACTCAAACGTAGACTATTCTCTCTTCGAAGGGCGACGCATTCAGGGCAAGGTCGAAAAAGTCTTCCTGCGCGGAAATCTCATCGTCGATGGAGAGCAGTGGCTAGGCAGAGCAGGCATGGGTAAGTATTTGACCCGGCAGGCCTCCGGGCGTGTGCTGTAAAGAGTAAAATCCTTCTTACCCATGAGTCAGAATCCATGAGTAAGAAGGATCTTGTGCTTGAGAAATTGCGAAAGGGTGAGTAAGTCTGGCTAGCTAAGTGAAAACTCATCACAAGCTCACTGCCAGCCAATCGACGAACAATAGGCCTACTTACTAGAATCTCGCGTATCTAGCGCGTCTAGTCGAACCTGCTGAATGTTGATGTCTTTTACACTTTTGCTAGAGTCGTGAGTCTCTAGCTGTTCTAAACGGCGCTTGTGAATGCTGTTGCCGCCAGCAACTTCTTCTAGCTGCTCGTTAGTAACGTTCTCATCTGGGCTGTTGCCGGTTACTTTATCTTCCATGGGTTTAGTACCTAAAAAAACGTTTGGAACTTTCTCCTCTACACTCACCACTTTACAGAGCATAAAAACCGTAAACTGAAGGAAACATTAGAATTTCCGGGGAAAAGGGAGTGTTTTTAATCTTTAGGATGGCCACTTTGGTCGCCCTAGTTTGGGATAAACAATGCCGTTACCCCTATCAATTACAGCCACAAACATAGGTGTCTGCTTCCGTTTTGTCTGATGTCTGTTGCTGTTGTGAATTGTTCTTTTGAGCAAACGTTTGGTAGAGCTGAACCAGCTCGGCGCTGCCAATCACCAACGGCGATCGCTGGTGAATAGAGGTCACCGGCAAATCCAGAATGCGATCGCAACCCGTACTTGCTAGCCCGCCCGCCTGCTCTACCACAAAGGCCAGCGGCGCATTTTCATACAGCAGCCTCAGCTTACCATCCGGTTTTTGCACCGTCCCAGGATAAAAATACACGCCTCCTTCCAGCAGGCAACGATGAACATCCGCCACCAGCGCGCCGCTGTACCGCAGCGAGTAGGCAGGTGGCTCCGCCCGATCTCCCAACCGATCAGCAAAGGCTCTAATCTGTGGGTCCCAGTCCTGGTAGTAGCTCAGGTTAGCACTGTAAAGCTGTCCCCCTTTTGGACAGCGAATATTTTCATGGGAAAGCAAAAACTCTCCCAACGAAGGATCTAGCGTAAAGCCATCGACGCGATCGCCCGTAGAATACACCAAAATAGTGCTCGTGCCGTAGAGCACATATCCCGCCGCGATCAGCTTGTTGCCCGGCTGGAGCGCATCGGCCTCTGTGCCACAGTTGCCAGTAGAGCTGCGCTGATAAATGCCAAAAATCGTACCGACCGCACTGCCGCTTTCAGTATTAGAAGACCCATCTAAAGGGTCTGTGCAGAGAATGTATTGCGCATTGCTGCCGCAGTCGATCAGCTGTACCTGATCGAGTTCTTCGGAGGCGATCGCAGCCACCAGCCCAGTATTCGAAAAGGCTGTAAGCACCACCTCATTACTAAAGACATCTAGCTTTTTTTGCGCATCGCCCGTGGCGTTTTTCTCACCGACCAGCCCCAGCTGACCGACCAAAGCCGCCCGAGAAATCTCTCGGGTAAGCACTTTAGCCACAAAGCCCATTTGAGTGAGCAAAATAGAAAGCTCGACAGGTTGTTTCGACGCTCTATGTTGTTGCCACAGATGGCGGTTGAGAGTGGTTGCTTGAATACTCATAATTTCTCTGTAGGGTTAATGCAAAAGAGTTCGTGCAGGTTGAAAGAGATTAATCGTAAGACTATTGAAAGTCAGACCGTAGCCTTACCTGATAAGCGGCGCTCAGCCAGACACATTACAAAAAGCAGAAGAGCTTTCTCGCCACATTCGGCTATCGCGCGCAAGTAGCGCATCGGCTGCTCCCGGGCCCCAGCTCCCCGCCGGATAGTTTGGAAAAGCTCTGGGAGGAACCGCCTGCCACACATCCAAGATAGGGGTCACCACTTCCCAGCCAAGTTCTACATTGTCTGAGCGCTGAAACAGCGTGGCATCGCCTATCATGCAGTCGTACAGCAGCGTTTCGTAGCCCGTTGTGGGTGTCGCGTGAAAGTAGTTGGCATAGCAAAAGCTCATGTCTACACTTGCCATTTGCACCTTGGGACCTGGCACTTTCGCCCCAAACTGGAGGCTAATGCCTTCATTGGGCTGGAGCCGAATCACCAAAAAGTTTGGCACTAGCTCATCCATGGACGTATCACGAAACAACAGCGAAGGCACCTGTTTGAACTGAATGGCAATTTCACTAACCCGCGTCGGCAGACGCTTACCCGTGCGCAGATAAAAAGGCACACCCGCCCATCGCCAGTTGTCGATGCTGAGCTTCATCGCAACAAAAGTCTCCGTCCGAGAGTCGCTGGCCACCTTCGGCTCAAAGCGATAGGCACTCAAAGCAGACTGTGCAACATCGTTCGAAGGCTGTCCCGCACCGTACTGCCCCCTCACAACGTCACGCAGTACATCTTCCGAAGTCAGCGGCTCTATAGCTCGCAGCACCTTAGATTTTTCATCTCGCACCGCGTCAGCTGCAAAAGAGACCGGCGGCTCCATCGCCACCATCGCCAACAATTGAAAAAGATGATTTTGAATCATGTCCCGCAGCGCACCAGAGTCGTCGTAGTAACCGCCTCTGCTCTCTACGCCAACCTGTTCTGCCACCGTAATTTGAACATGGTCAATATATCGATGGTTCCAAATTGGCTCAAATAACCCATTCCCAAATCGAAAAATCAAAATGTTCTGGACCGTTTCCTTACCCAAATAGTGGTCGATCCGATAGATTTGATTTTCGGTCAAAACCTGACCAATGTTGTGGTTTAGCTGCTTGGCCGAGGTCAGGTCTCGGCCAAAAGGTTTCTCAAAAATAACCCTACGCCAGCGCTCAGGCCCTTCTTCGGCTAACCCGGCGGCACCTAGCTGCTGAGTGATAGGGTCAAAAAATGTGGGCGAGGTCGCTAAGTAGTAGAGGTAGTTTCCTTTAGTGCCCTGTTCATCGTCGAGCCGAGACAGCGTTTCGGCTAGCTGGGTGTAGGTATTAGTATCGGTAAAGTCTCCGCTTAAGTAGTGCAGACGAGCGGCTAGCCAATGTACCAGGGCACTGTCTATGTCTTCTGCGACAAATGATTCGAGCGCAGTGAGAATCTTGTCTCTAAAATCTTCAATGGGAATGGGCTTGCGGCCAATGCCAACAACAGCAAACTGGTCAGGCAAGAAGTTTTGCCGAGCGAGATTGTAGAGTGCTGGAATGAGCTTTCGTTTGGTGAGGTCACCCGTCGCGCCAAAAATCACCATGACACAGGGACCCTCCGCCTCAACAGTCTCTGAAAGTCTTTCGGCAGCTGTGACGTCTGTAGCTGTAGCCATCTCTATTTCTCTCCTTTCTCAACGTGACCGCCAAATTTGTAGCGCATGGCCGAAAGGACTTTTTCGGCGTAGGTGTTGGCCTGACGGGAGCGAAATCGGGTATACAGAGCCGCAGACAATACGTTAGTCGGCACCGCAGCCTCAATGGCAGCCATCAGGGTCCATCGGCCTTCACCAGAATCTTGTACCTTGCCAGAGTAGTTTGAAAGTGTTGGATTTTCGGCCATTGCGATCGCAGTCAAATCCAACAGCCAAGAGCCAACCACGCTACCGCGCCGCCACACTTCAGCAATATCAGCAACATTGAGGTCGTACCGGTGGTCCGCTGGCAGTTCTTCAGAATTTGCACTGCGAAAAATATCAAACCCTTCTGCGTACGCCTGCATCAGCGCATATTCAACGCCATTGTGCACCATTTTTACAAAGTGCCCCGCCCCGATAGGACCACAGTGTAGGTAGCCCGCTTCTGCTGTGGGGTTAAAGTCTTCTCGGCCCGGCGTCGGCTCAATGTTTCCTTTCCCGGGTGCAATAGTTTTAAAGATGGGGTCGAGGTGTTCTACCGCTGCTTTACTGCCGCCAATCATCAGGCAGTAGCCGCGTTCGAGGCCCCACACACCGCCGCTCGTGCCTACATCTACATAGTGTAGGTCTTTCTCTTGCAGGCGCTGGCCCCGGCGCACATCGTCTTTGTAGTGAGAGTTACCACCATCGATCACAATATCACCAGGATCAAGCTTCTCGGCGAGACTTTGAACCATAGACTCTGTCGCCTCTCCCGCCGGTACCATAATCCAAACGACGCGGGGCTTTTTCAGTTTTTCAACCAGGTCATCTATGCTGGTTGACCCCGTTGCACCTTCTGCTTCGAGCTGTTTTACTTTGTCGGGCGTACGGTTGAATACGACGCAGTCGTGTCCATCTTTCATCAGGCGGCGCACAATGTTTGCACCCATACGACCCAGACCAATCATGCCAAGCTGCATTCGTGTCTCCTCATCGTAGTTACGATATCGACATCTACGGTGTGATAGTGCAGACGCTTTGTGAGGGAGTGATTAGAGAACTGTGAACAAGCTGTTATTTAGTATGTTGAGTGCGATCGCATCACAGAAAAGGCCCAGTGTACTTGGCGATTTCTCTCACAAAGCTATTAGACAGCTCTCATCTTTTAAACTGCCGTTTTTTGTAGGCTAGTTGACTGAGCCTTCACCCGTGCATCTGAGCGACCATGACTGACCTATCTCAAAATCAGTCCCAGCATCAGCCTTTAAATTCTCAGGCGATGCTGGTGGCTTCGAGAGCACTATCGGCTGCTCGCCCAGCCATCATTTCACTTTTAATCAACAGCAGCGCCGAGCTTAGCAGCGATGTTGCCCACCCCATTTCATTTTGTAACGTGCTGTTTGTCGGCAACTTTAGCGCTGCTCTCTTGGTGGGATTTTGGTTTGGATTCAGAAAAATTTTGAAAGACTTTCAAAAGCTAAAGCCAACGGTGAAAGTTGGATTGATTTTGAACGGTAGCTTGGCGACGCTGCTCTCAACGCTTATTTTTTTGGGCTTACAGGAGACTTCAGTAACCAACGCTGTGCTCTTGGGTCGGTTGGGTCCTGTCCTATTTGCACTCGTTGGCGCGATCGCACTCAAAAAAAGAATAAAACGCCTAGAGTGGGTTGGATTTTCACTCATTGCCATCGGCGTTGTTACCATCGCTCTCAAAACCAGCCAATACCAAGTCAGCAGGGGCGACATGCTGATCTTGCTGTCTACGCTGGTATTCGCCATATCGGCACTGATCAACCACCTGATGATCGCTAGAGCCGCAGCGCTTCACGTTGTTGTGTTCTCTCGCAACTTTTTATCCGCCAGTATTTTCTTCGTGATTGCCATGAAGCTATTTGGCCCTCACCATTTTGCCGACACCTTTAGCGGCCATCTGTGGGTAATTATGGCAATCTACGCCCTGATTGTTATCGTGTTTGCTCAGTTCCTCTGGTACGCCGCCATCAACCAGCTAGATTCTAGAATCATCGGTCGGCTGACCGTGCTCTCACCAGTGTTTGGGGTGACCTACGCCTTCTTGCTAAACGGAGAGCGGCCCTCTTCGACTCAGCTTGGCACGCTGCTACTCATCATTGTGGGTGTGTTGATTGCTAGCATCAACAGCGGCGACAAAAATCCAAAAATGGAAATGCTGGCCAAAGATACTGAAAATGTAGCCTCCGTGCCCTGAGCACTACTAGGCACTACCTTCTGAAATATGATCTCGTCACTCAAAGTCTCTCAACTAAATTCTTATCTTTGTGTGATGTCCTTCCAAGCGGGCTCTCATTTTTCTTAGATGTGATATTTCTCAGATATTACCCACCTGCAATCTCAGCGTATGTTTAAAGCCTCCGACTATCTGGGCCTATTGCAACAGTTAGAACATTTTTTCGAACAGTCGGCCAGCGGCAGCGCAGTCTGCAATGCGCTCAGCCCAGCCGAACTACGCGAACGGTTATCCATCACATTGCCAACAGAAGGAAAGCCTCTTCAGGCGCTGAACGCCGAGATTGCCGCATACCTTTCCCATGCAGTCAAGACGGCTCACCCAGCCTATTTCAATCAGCTATGGGGCGGATTCAATGGTGCCTGCTTTCTGGGTGAAATGCTCACTAGCGCCACCAATACCTCCATGTATACCCACGAGGTTGCGCCAGTGGCCACCCTGATTGAAAAGGCCCTTGTTGCCAAGTTTGGAACGCTCGTTGGGTTCACGCAAGTAGAAGGACAGTTTACAACAGGCGGGAGTAATGGCAATCTGATGGCCATGGCCATGGCGCGCCATCGAGCTGTGCCCACGCTAAAACAAACCGGACTATCTAATGCACCAAAGCTAGTTGCGTTTGTCTCTCAAGAGGCCCATTATTCATTTGCCAAAGCGGCGCAGCTATTGGGGCTAGGGTCTACAAATTTATGGAAGGTGCCAGTGGATGATCGCGGGCGAATGGTGGCCTCAGCGCTTGAGACACTGATTCTCTTGGCAAAAAAGCAGGGTGCAAGACCCTTTTTTGTCGCGGGGACAGCCGGAACAACCGTGCGGGGCGCCTATGATCCGCTAGAAAAAATCAGCGCGATCGCACAGCAATATGGCCTATGGTTTCATGTAGACGGAGCCTGGGGGGCCAGCGTGCTGCTGAGCCCTCAGCACAGGCACCTCATGCAAGGTGCCCATCAGGTCGATTCTGTTGTGTGGGATGCTCACAAAATGATGGGCATGACCCTCACCTGTTCGCTGCTACTGGTAAAGCAGCCAGGCACCCTACTAAACACGTTTTCGACCGGTGATACGGACTACATTTTTCACGCATCAGAGGCGACGCCTGTCGATCTTGGGCCTGCCACGATGCACTGCGGCAGGCGAGTCGATGGGGTAAAGCTATGGCTCGCTTGGCAGCATCTAGGCGATCGCGGCTGGCAAACTATGATAGAGCGCTATTTCTCTCTCGCAGCCAGGGCAGAAGCCACCATCCGGGCCCATCGCTCCCTAGCGATGACGTTCCCCCGAGAATCAGTCAACCTGTGTTTTCAGTACCTTCCACAAAGTGACCACTACACCGAAAACGAAATGACGCTAGCCATTCGTCAGCGCCTAATGGAGAAGGGGCTAGCCATGGTGAACTACGCAGAGCTAGGCGGCAAAGTGTTTTTCCGATTGGTAATTTGCAACAACCAAACGCACCGGAAAGATATCCACGCGCTACTGCAAAACGTAGTGACCATTGGGCATGAGATAGAAGCTAGCACACAACAGCACAAGCCAGCGAATGGGAGACACCTGCCCGACAAGCAAGAACCAGATAAGCGGGCTAAAAGCCTATCGCACACTTGAGGGGAACTGATGGCAACTACCAACACGACCCAACGTGCAGCAATTGACCTCAACCGCTTGTTTTGCCAGCTGCTTCGCTACCGAGATAGCAAAGCCGTCCGCGCAAATCCTGAGCAGATAGGCCCCTGGCTGCAGCAACAGCTCAAAATCAGAACCTTCCCCCCACTTAGCCACCTACCCTTTGAGTCTGGCGGCTACACCCGAAACTACATCGCCAAAGAACAGTTCAGCGATCGCTCCCATCATTCCGAAGCATACACATCAAGCCCATCTGCGTTCGAGGCACCCAGGTTTGAAGCCTTGATTATGCGTTGGGACCAACAATCTAAAACCTCCATTCATGGCCATCCCTGCTTCTCTTTTTACTATGTCATCAGCGGCGTATTTGAGATAGAGCGCTTCGAGCAAACCGCTCCCGGACAGCTACATACAAAAGCGATACAGCACCTCACACCTGCGGATGCCACTTGGTCTCTGGGCCAGGCAAACCGCTACGACAATTGCATTCATCGTGTCACGTGTTTACTCCCCGGACTGACCTTTCATGTCTATTCTGACGACGCCTTGAAAGGGAACGTATTCAATTGAAACAATAGATTGGATAATTATCTAGCTTCCAAGAAAAGAAATTTGGAATCTAATTACTCTCTCATTTTTGTCTCACTAAAGCTTTACCTGATGTTAAATCGCAACCAATATCTTGCTCTCGGAGGAATAAGGAGATTGTTGTATATTTCCAAATTTGGAAACTGAGTTCCTTATTCAGAAATCTAAGAGAATTTGTGAGGAAAATTGAATGTTTGATTTACTCTGGAAACCATGGTTAGCGTTTTCTTCCCTTTTTGTGCTGTTAACAACGCCAGTGTCTGCTGTAGAGCTTTCCGCGTTTGGAAACAATTCTGATTCAGAGGCACTAGAATCCACCTCAAAATCTGTAGAACTCGCCCAAGTAACCACCGTTTCTGAACTCTCCGATGTGCAGCCAGGCGATTGGGCCTTTACCTCTCTGCAGCGCTTGGTAGAAGAATACGGCTGCTTGGAAGGGTATCCAGACCGTACTTTTCGAGGAAATCGAGCGTTGACCCGTTTTGAATTTGCTGCGGGTCTCAATGCCTGCCTCGACGTGGTGATACAGCTGATTGGCGGAGGAAGCCAGGTCGAAGAGATTCGCAGACTACAGGAAGAATTCGCAGCTGAGCTAGCGACGATTCGCGGCCGAGTAGACACGCTAGAAACAGATATTGCCGAACTAGAAGCCAACCAGTTTTCGACCACAACGCAGCTGCGGGCACAGCTAGATGCACATTTGGTCGTGCCCTTCGATGAGCTAGAGACCGATGGCGGAGAAGCCGATGCGACCTTCGAATATAGGGCGCGGCTGAACTTCGATACGAGCTTTACAGGAGATGACCGCTTGCGAATTCGCCTGCAGGCCAGCGACGATGCAGACTCTGTGCTGGCTGTGTCCGGCGGACTGGCCGACCAGAGCGGTGCATTTGGCGGCATAGAAGACAACGTTGGGCTAGACGACATCTTCTATGCGTTTCCGGTAGGTGAGCGCCTCAATGTAGAGATTGCTGCCAACAGCCGGGCCAACAGCAACTTTGTCAGTAGCCTCATCGTGCCCTACGCCAGGCCAGCGGTGGCCGAATTTGGTGAAGACGGCTTTTATGAATCGGGCTTCGACCAAGACAGCAGCCTCGGCATAGGCGTGAACTATGAGATAACAGACGACATCATCCTAGACTTGGCCTACTCTACCGAGACAGCCAACGACAACACCAGCGACGGCGGCCTATTCAACAACTACGAATATCTTGTTCAGCTAAACTACCTTAGCGATGGCCTCATCGATGCGGCGGTGACCTTCCAGGATGGAGAGGTCGATGGAGGCACTGTCGACTACGTGGTCGCCGGTGCGCTCAACCTCGACTTTGGGCGCTTTGAGCTTGGGGGCTACTATGCCTTTATCGAAGATGATGCTGGCGACTCTGACGAATGGCAGATAGGGACCTTAGTACCTGATTTATTTGTGCCTGGGAATGATTTGGGGATTTATGGAGGCGTGCAGTCTTCTCCTAACAGCAATCCTGTAATCATTGAAGGGTTTTACACGGTGAATGTCAGTGAGTTCTTCACGGTAACCCCCGCCATTCTCTACGGAGATTTGGATACTGGTGCCGATGACGATGAAGGAGTCTATGGCGTCATTCGCACAACGTTCAAATTCTAATAGCGCAATGCCACAGCGTCGATAAGCTTTCATTTCGGAATATACGGCTGCTTGATCTGTATCAAGCGGCCGTTTTCTCTGGACGTCCGTGCAGCGGAAATTCGCTTCAAAACATGTTGAATTCGCGGGTGATGATACGAGCAGCATTGACTTCTATGTAGTCCCATATCAATCGGCATACGGGTCGCTTTCGGCCGATGTTGCAGTTTTCATGCAGGTCTACATAGGGTAAAAAGTTATATTCATTAAAGGCACCGCCTGTTTCTTGTAAAGGTTTTGAGATATCTGAAGTAATCAGGTCAAAGCCTAGCGTCAGCGTAGAAAAACGGTGCGAAAAGTCTACACAGCTGCGGATAATGCTGCTATGCAAGTCATCTGTGCAGTCTATGTAGTCTGAGCCGGTGGCAGCGGTAATTTTCTCTTGTATGTATACTCTTTTTCCGGCGGGCAAGATGGTGTCTGGTGTGTAACCCAATCGCTGCAGGAGTGTGTGACTGGTGTCGTCGAACACGATCTGATGAAGAGTGGTATGGGCTTCGGTGCGATCGCCCCTTCCCACTTCTCGATTGCGCTGCTGCACAAGCTGCCGTATAGAATGCTGACCATCACCGGTCACGTTAGCAGGCCTACGTTCTACACAGCCCGCATACTGGTGATTGAGAATAAGCACCCGGTAATCTCGACCTGAAATATGAGATTCTAGCTGTATGGTTTGCCCATCAGCCTCGATAGTAGCGGCAGCCTGAGCGAGCTGACTGGGCGTTGTGAGATTGGGAAATACATTGTGGCTGAGAGAACCCGAATTTGGCTTAGCAACTAGAGGAAAAGAGAACCGCTTAGAAAAAGGACTCGATAAAATATCTTCCGCATTTGCGAAAAGACCGTAGGACACAGGGGTAGGTAAGCCATCCGCCTTCATTAAGGCGAGCTTATGGGCTTTGGTTTGTTCATAGTCGTAGTCGCCATCTTGGTACTGCGACCGAAAAGAGAAGTGCCCAGGATAAATCTTGTAGGTAAACCCTTTGCCACCTCGCTCCGCGCGAAACGTTCTATCGTCGAGACTTAGCACCTTAAATTTAAATCCACGTGCCATTCCCGCCTGCATCACCGTCCAAATGCGTTTGGTAATTTTCCGGTAATGAATGCTTGCGGTAGAGTCAGCATTCATCGGCAATAAAGGTGTCGTAGACGCGCTGTCAGTAGGATTAGCGGGTACTTTCGGGGGTGCGGTCTCTTCAGCTATATCAATATTAAAAAGGCGGGAGGCATTCGTATGTAGCATGTGAACACAGGTTGCTATCAGTTTATCTACAGGATGCTCTTCCTTGATGAAACAATCGTGAGAAGTCTTAGATAAATGAGTTAAAAGCTGAGCGAGATAACATTCTAGCCAATAAGAAAGCACTATTTGGACGCTCTTCGCGGTGTCTTCATCTAAAACTAAGATTCTCGCTTTGTATAGGCTGTAACATCGGAAACACTGAGCCTGTTGCCTCTTGTGGACACTCAGACTTTTTGAAATTCAGTCTTCGTGAACAACATCCATACAAACGAGCGTGCCTATTGCAGCATCTGCAACGATGTTCTTTTACGCCATGTGAAAAAGAGACGCACTTTTTGGGTATGTCTCAGCTGCCGGCAAGAGATGCTCAATCGGCAAATGGTTTCACAAACGAGACGTGGAAATTGTAGAAGGGTAGTAAACCAACAATATTGAAATGTTTAGTTACTTTGTTTAGTTACTTTGGAAAAAAGATTAAATAACATCCACTTTTGCATGTCGGTTGGTTTTGGCTAACGCCTACGGCGACGCAAAGCGAACGACTACGCTCAGCCATCGGCAGTTGTCGAAACCGCGCCCTGAGCGTAGTCGAAGGGCAGCTGGAGTAGTTGAGCGATTTATTTAATCTTCGTTCCTTTGAGGCGCTATCTCGTTGGCTGCTTTAGCGATCGCTAGCGTTTTCCCGATAGCTTTTTGGGGTGGTTCCTGTAAAGCGCCGGAACTGAAGGATGAAGTGGCTTTGGTCATAAAAGCCGCATTTGAAACTGATATCAGCGAGGCTCAATGTTGTTTCACTCAGCAGCGATTTGGCCATAGAAATGCGTTGACAAAGAATGTAGCGATAGGGAGAAAGCCCCATTGACCTTTTGAAAATTCGACAGAAGTGCGACTGACTGAGTTTGATTCGTTTGGCCAAATCAGAGACTTTAAGGTCTTGATCAAGATTGTTGTGAATATATTTCAAAATAGGGGTTAGCTTGGCTTCCTCTGGAAACTCAGGTTCTCCCTCTTGCTTAAAGTCAGCTTGGGCGTAGTGAGCAATCAGATGCACTGCTAGTAGCTTAACCAGCGACTTTCGATAGAGTTTAGCGATCGCACCTTTTTTCTCTAGCCAATACCGCAGCGCTTTTGCAAAAGACAAAATCGTTTCATCCTGGATGCCATACTCACCCTGAAAACTCCACTGGGGCGTGCGCAGCGTTTGATGCGTAGCTTCAACAATCAGCTGAGGGGTAATCTGTATCGCCATGAGCGGCGCAGGCTGACGACGGATAAGCTGATGTTGCTGTTGGCGAGGAATGATACAGACTTGACCTGCCGCTAAGGTTTTTTGGTGGTCGCCTTGGGCTGAATGCCAAATAATCTGAGCAATAGCAGTTTCGAAAAGTACTATGATTTCGACTTCCTGATGGGCTTCTACAGGCCACTCCGAAGGCCGCTCCGAAGCGGATAAGGTGTCAGCAGAGGTGCAATAACAGCTAAACCCTTCAAAGGCGTGAAAGTCTAGATCGTGAATCGGGGTGGCTTTTTCCACGGAAGAGGCAGAGCTGAATTAACCCAACCATCCTATGAAAATCTTACTTTACTTACGCCTAGTTGTGAGCCTGACTTTGGCTCGGGCCGCAAGTAGGGCAAAGCCTCTACTGCTGTGTAGAGAGATGTCCGAGCCTAACGGTAGAGCCAGAACCTAGCCGATAGGTAGGTGACAACTGAACAGGAGCTAGAAAGCCGGGCATACCCAAGGCAAACACCTGCATATCGATATCTTGCCGCATATTTTAGCGAAAGCGATAACGGCTGTCTTGGAAAATCCTGTCTCGGAAGATCTGCCTAGGAATCTTCTAGGCGTCTTCTTCTAGGCGTCTTCTAGGCGTCTTCCAGGCGAATGAGACCCCGGCGGAGGGCGATGATGATGGCCTGGGTACGGTCGTTGACACCGAGCTTTTGAAAAATGTGGTTGATGTGGAATTTTATGGTGCCCTCGGAGAGCTGTAGCGCGGCGGCGAGGGCGGCAGTACTGGTGCCGCGTGCCATCATGTTGAGCACGTCGCGCTCACGCTCGGTGAGTTCCTCGGTGTCCATGCGCTCGGCTAGCTTAAGGGCGACATTGGGCGGTAAATAGCGTTTGCCCTGGTTCACGGTGCGTACGGCATCCACAAGATCTTCAAAATCGGCGTCTTTGAGAATGTAGCCCCGTGCCCCTGCCTGCAACCCTCTGTAAATGTCTTCGTCGGTGTCGTAGGTGGTGAGAATGATGATTTTGGCCTGGGGGCTAGATTTGCGGATGTGGGCGATCGCATCGACCCCCTCCATATTTGGCATCCGCAAATCCATCAGGGTAATATCTGGTTGCAGATGTGAGTAAAGATCAACAGCTTCTACGCCATCTTTAGCTTCAGCAACGACGGTGAAATCGTCTTGGAGCTGAAGAATAGAAACGATACCCTGACGGACGATGCCATGGTCTTCAGCAACAAGGATCGAGATGGGCATAAGGGCGATAGCTGAACATGTGGCGTAACTATGACTTAAGTCTATCGTTTAATGGCATAACAACTTCAATCGTGGTACCAACGCTAGGGGTGCTGCTCAGCTCAAAGGTGCCGTGAAATCGGTCGACTCGCTCGCGAATCCCCACAAGGCCAAAGCCATTTTTCTTCGGTAGGATGCTAGGGTCAAACCCAATGCCATTATCGGCGATGCAGAGCTGAACTTGATTCGTCCCGGACTTGGCAGCTTTAGCGTTGGTCGCTTCAGAATGGGTGCTGAAGGTGAGCGTTAGGGTCAGCTGGGTGGCGTGGGCGTGGCGCAGAGTATTGGTGACGGCTTCTTGGCTAATGCGCAGCAGATTGAGCTGCATATCATCGGACAAGGCGACCTCGTCGCCCACCAGAGAGAACCGAGTTGTAAGGGCTGTGTCGCGCTGAGTTTGGGCTAAGGCCTTACGTAGGGCGGTCGGAAGGGTATCGATTTCGAGGGCTTCAGAGCGGAGCGCCTGAACAGAACGGCGGGCTTCGGAAAGGCCCTTGCGGGCGAGGTCGCGAGCGCGGAGAATATGGACCTCAACAGCGCTTGAGGCGTGAGGCAGGGTATGAGGCTGTGCTTTGGGCGCTGCCTGGGATGGGACCAAACGGGCGCTAAAGAAGCCTCGTGCCGCTTCGAGTTGGAGGGAGATGCCCGTGAAAGACTGGGCCAGGGTGTCATGAATTTCGCGGGCGAGGCGGTTGCGTTCGTCGAGGAGCGCTGTGGTTTTGGATTTTTCGAGCTGCTGCTGTTCAAATTTGTGCAGTTGCCGAAGGGCTACCAGCATTAAGCCTGCAAGTGCTAAAACGACCAAGGCAATTAGGTCTAGCATGCGCAGCTGAGAGTAGATGCTGCTGCGAGGAATGACCAGAGCGACCGACCAGTCCGCTGATTGCAGAGGTAAATAGGCAACGTAGCGGACCTTGCCCTGCATTTTAATGCGGCTGATGCCCTTTTCATGATTGACCATTTTGCCAGCTAGGGCGGCGAGTTCGGGATCTGAGGACGTGAGAAAGCTGGGGGCCTGATACTCAATTGTGGACATCAGGGCAGGATTTGGGTGGATGATGGGTCGCCCTTCCGAATTGAGCAAGAAAGCGTAGCTCTGCTCGCCGTACTGAAGCCGATTGACGTAGGTTTCGATGCGCTCAGTGGTGACGCCGCCGTGGATGACGCCGATAGGTGGGCTGTCGGGCTGGGAGACGTTGGGAATGGGGGCAGAGATAGCGATGACTGAGTCTCCTGTGGCCCGGCTGATGAAGGGATCGTTGATGTGGGGAGCACCGGAGATGGCGGTGCGAAACCAGGCGCGATCGCTGGCATCGACCAAACGGTTATCGGCGGTGGTGTACCTCATTCCCTGAGGGTTAGAGAGTCCTAAAAAGAGAAAGTCCGACAGTCTTGCATCTTCTCTTTCTAAGTAGGGTCCGACCAACTCCCACTCCACAGACTGACTCCTGGGCGCGTTAGCAATTGTTTGAATAACAGACTGATGATTGCTGAGCCAGCGTTCGATATCGTCAACGCCCTTTTGCACCTCTGAAAATGCAAAGTCTTCTATTTGCGCTCGCATGGTGCGACGAATCACCTGATAGCTTAAATAAGCGCAGGCGCTAGAGACAATAACAGCGGCACTGGCCAAAAGCCGTAGCTTGCGGTTGCGCCGGACTTTGGAGATACCCACAGCCGTCTGGCCCATTTTCTGGCCCATTTTCTGGCCCGTCTTCTGGCCCGTCTTGAATGGGAAGGGATTAAGCATTGTTTATGGATTGGGCACAAAAGGGCAGAGTGACTTCGAGGGTTGTGCCCTGGGCGGGCTGGCTAAAAATGTTCACTTGACCGCCAAAGCGGGCCGAGCGCTCACGAATCCCGAGTAGGCCAAAGCCGCCGATATCCTCAAAGGGGAGCACCCTGAAGCCAACGCCATTGTCGGTTACCTGCAGACAAATTTGCTTGGGTGAAAAGGCCAGTGTGAGGGTGAGCTGAGTGGCCTGGGCATGGCGC
>JBCBFY010000013.1:0-68133 GCA_038527325.1 Cyanobacteria bacterium J06614_10 | reverse complement strand
GCGGATACAGCGCAAAGCGAATGACTAAGGTGAGGGCGACAATCGCCAGCCCATAGCTAGGCACAATTCCATAGAAAAAATCTAGGATTGGCAGCATTACGTTGTTTGAAAGGAAGCCGATACCGAAATCCATGCGTGCGCGCCCTTAAAAAGGCTAGTTGAGTAAGGCCAGTGAAGACTGCTGTTGCTGATCTTGCTGTGTCTAATCTATCTGAATGTTGGGGGGGTTGGCGATGGCTTAGAACACCAATTGTGAAAAAAAAGCGGATGAGCACAGGCCCACCCTGCTTTAATTTTTCGGATAACCGTAATGGTTAGGCGACGCCTACGGTGCCGCTAGAGACTTTGGCGCCGGGCGAGATTTTGTCTGTGATGTAGTCGTAGACGTCTCTGAAGTTGGGAACGGCGCGCATTTCGACTCGGCTACCGTCTTTGAGGGTGACGACCATGTCACCCCAAATGCCCAACCCTCTGGGGACGGTAACGACTTTCGCAATTTCCGAATAGATAATGTCGGTGCGATCGCGTCCCATCCAGCCGCCGGTGATAGAGATGCGCCTGCTGGTGATGCGATAGCGCAGCCACAGGGCTCTGACAAAAGCGCCAACGGCCAGCGGAATGCAGATAATCGTAAAGGCGAGACCAATATTAAAGAGCAGTTCGCCAATGTGGGGGCCGCCCTCGTAGTACACGTCTTCTTTAACGGCCATGGGATACCTCGGGGTCTAGTTGCAGTTCTGATCGCGATTTTTTGACATGCTTTTTAAGGCATGGCTTAGGGCGAGTCTGCTGGGTAAGGCTGTTTGCGTTTGTAACAATTCCTAACTTTTTTAGCAGATATTCTAATTCTCTCAAAAAGTCGGCAAAACTGCACTCTACTGACACTGGCCGAACCACGATGACCACCTGCCAGCCGGGGTCAATATGGGGAAGGTGCTGGTGAATAACTGCCTTTAGCTGCCGTTTGATACGATTTCGGACCACAGCACGCTTACTGACCTTGCGGCTGATAGAAATGCCAAAGCAGGGGCCAGAATCCGAACGGTCTGTCTTCTTTACATCCGCCTTATCCAGGTGGTTTGGTTTGTTGGACAAAGCTTTTTCGTATAGGGCTTTGACGGCTAGGTATCGGGTTGCTGCTTGCTTACCTCTGCGATAGACCCGGCTAAAATCACGGGGCGATCGCAGTCGATTTTGCCGAGGAAGTGCCACAGCCTCGCGTTCCTATCTGATTACACCTGATAAACCGTTAGCTATACTGCGACGCGAGCTCTGCCCTTGCTACGGCGCGCTTTAATCACTGCTCTGCCATTTTTTGTGCGCATTCTGGCGCGGAAGCCAGAGACTCGCTTGCGCTTTCGAGATGTGCCGCCTAGGGTACGCTTCGTCATGGTTTAGTTCCTCCTGCTACGAACTTGCGACCCTGCCTCAGCGCTTGCTAAAAGCACTTACCAAAGCAGGGTCGCTACAAATAAAAGGTCAACGGCCTATCCAGCATATTTCATTTAGAGGGCCTCTTCTCTTTTGAAGGGCCTCTAAGGGACGTCGCCGGAAGGCACGGATCTTTTATCTTACCGGTTGCCTCTGTCTTCTGCAACCAGCAGTTCCCACGTGCCAAGGTATCTGGGCAAGACATCGCCACGGGACTCAGCCTGGAGGTTGAAGCGGTGCATGCCGAACCGGTCAGGGTTGCGAACATCGGACATGGTGATGACGAAGCTGGTATCAGCAGGGATGTCTTCTGCCATGTAGATTTCTAGCTGGCCTGCTTCTGGCACCCAAACGACTTCATCGACAGGGATTTCTCTGCCGCCAGTGCCTCTGCCCCGACGTACCTGAATCTGGTCGGTATCGAATGCGCCTCGTCGGTTGGTAAAGGCTTCTGGGTAGGTAATACGTAGTGCGGAGGCGGCTCGGTCCATGCGGCTGCCGGGGACGCGGAGAAAGTAGTGGGCCCGGGTGCTGCGAGGTTCGTTATTTCTGAGGGTGTAGGGGAGCCGGTATTCAGAATCGACACCGCCGAAGAGGGTGAGGCCTTGGTTTGTCTGAGCGAGGGTGGGCCGGATGGGTAGGGCCCACAGGGTGGTGGCGATCGCGGCGCCTGAAAGGGCTAGCCCTGACAACAACCGAAACATGGAACGCTTAGCTGACATTTTCGATGACTCCTCAAACAGGGGAAAAGAATACGGAAAGGGGTGGGAAAGACGAGAACTTGCAGATACGACGAAGACGTTTCCTGTGGGGAGGTTGCTTTCCTGCGGAGGTTTCTTTTCAGTCGCTTCTTCAAATTTCAGTGTGTTTGATTAAGGGTGGCTAAGGATGCCTTAGCAAAGCTTAATACGTCACTTTCCTATAGTACGTCTAACACTGCCGGTAAAACGCTTGCATTCTCCGGTAGACAGTTTCTTAACTGAATTAGGCGGTAAACCAGGAGATGCCAATGTTAATGTGTCGGCTCGCAAACGCTTCAAAAACTTTTACAAACAGACGTCAACCTTTGTGATCGTGCCTGTTTGTCTCTATTTCTCTTCTGTCAGAATTTAAGCTGCCTTGTTTAAATTAGGAGATGCCATGACCCTGGCGATTGAAAAGGAAGGTGTTCAGGTCAGCTCACCTGACCGTCAGCCCTCTAAGAAGATCGGTGTTCCCAAGGAAATTGTGGACGGTGAGCGCCGTGTAGCAGCTACGCCAGCTACCGTGAAAAGATTGCAGAAGCTAGGATTTGAGGTCCTGATTGAAAACGGCGCGGGTGAAGCGGCGAACTTTAGCAATGAGGCTTACCAAGCTGTGGGCTGCGAAATTGTCTACACCGCGACGGAGCTCTGGGAGCGCTCAGATGTTGTTTTGAAGGTGCAGCCACCTCAGGACCATCCTAATGGTCGCCATGAGGCTGACATGCTCGGGGCGCATCAGTCTTTGATTAGCTTTATTTGGCCAGCGCAAAATCAGGGCTTGGTCGAGCGGCTTTCGAGTCGGCAGGCGACGGTACTGGCGATGGATGCGATTCCTCGCATTAGCCGGGCGCAGAAAATGGATGCGCTCAGCTCTATGGCCAATATCGCGGGCTATCGGGCCGTGATTGAGGCGGCGAATCAGTTTGGGCGCTTTTTTACTGGGCAAATTACGGCGGCTGGCAAGGTGCCGCCTGCTAAGGTTTTGGTGATTGGCGCGGGGGTCGCAGGACTGGCTGCAATCGGTGCGGCTAAGAGTCTGGGCGCGGTCGTGCGGGCTTTTGATACGCGGCCTGTGGTGAAGGAGCAGGTGGAAAGCCTAGGCGCAGAGTTTTTGGAGCTGAGCTTCGAAGAGGATGGCACGGGGCAAGGCGGCTATGCCAAAACGATGAGCCCTGAATTTATTGCGGCGGAGATGGAGCTGTTCGCCGAGCAGGCTCAAGAGGTCGATATCATCATTACGACGGCGCTGATTCCGGGGAAGCGGGCGCCGCTGCTGATCACAAAGGAGACGGCGGAGCGCATGAAGCCGGGCTCTGTGATTGTGGATATGGCGGCTGAGCAGGGCGGAAACTGCGCGGTCACCAAGCCTGGCGAGGTGCATGTGCACAATGGCGTCACCATTGTCGGGATTACTGACTTTCCGAGCCGGATGGCGAGTCAGGCGAGTCAGCTGTATGGCACTAATCTCTGCCATTTGCTCAGCGATATGGGCGGCTCGGACAATTACAAAATTGACTTCGAAGATGAGGCGGTGCGAGGTGCGCTGATCACCTATGCCGGGGAAGTGACTTGGCCTGCGCCAAGACCGGAGAAGCCGCCTGCGCCGCCTACCCCTGCGAAGCCTGCTGCGATCGCTACGCCTGAGCCGGAAGCGGCAACTCCTGGCTCTTCACCTGGCTCTTCACTAGTGAGGTCAGTGGGTATAGTGGCACTGGTTGCTGGTGTTGTGGCCATCGGGCTGAGTGCGCCACCGTCTTTTCTCTCGCACTTTACGGTGTTTATTTTGGCTTGCTTTGTGGGCTGGCAGGTGATTTGGAATGTTTCGCCTTCGTTGCATACGCCACTCATGAGCGTGACGAATGCGATCAGCGGGATCATTATCATCGGCGGACTGCTGCAGCTGCAGGGAAATGGTGGTGTTGGCTGGACGGCGACGACTGTCTTGGGTGCGATCGCTATCCTCGTTGGCACGATCAATATTTCGGGTGGCTTTCTGGTCACGCAGCGCATGCTCAAGATGTTCCGCAAATAGTCTCACAGGCTGACAAAAAGAGACTCACTGAAAAGAGGCTCATAGAGAAATTGAGGAAAAGATTTGATGTCGAATAATTTTGTGACGGTCGCGTATATTGCGGCTATTGTGTTGTTTATTTTGAGCTTGGGCGGCCTGTCTAACCAGGAAACGGCTAAGCGCGGCAATCTCTATGGCATTGTCGGTATGGCGCTGGCCATCGGTGCGACGGCCTTTGGCGCAGGGGTGACAAACTACGCTGCGCTAGTCGCTGTCATTGTGCCGGGTGTGGTGATTGGGGCTATTTTGGCGGCTCGGGTTGAGATGACGGAAATGCCTGAGCTGGTGGCGGTGCTGCACAGCTTTGTGGGCTTGGCGGCGGTGCTGGTGGGCATTGGTAACTATCTACAGCCAGAATCCGGCTTGGTCGGCGCAGAAGAGACGATCCATCTGATTGAGATTTATGTGGGTGTCTTTATCGGGGCGGTGACGTTTACCGGTTCTGTGGTTGCCTTTGGAAAGCTAAGGGCGATTATTAGCAGTAAGCCGTTGATGCTGCCTGGTCGTCATTTGCTCAATATTGGCTTGCTGGTCGGTACGGTGGTGCTGGGCTTTGTCTTTATGGGTGCTGCTGGTGGCGCTGAAGGGGCTACTGGTTTGGCTACTGGGCTGACGGCTTTGCTAAGTATGTGTGCGTTGGCTGGCTTGCTGGGAATGCACTTGGTGGCAGCTATCGGTGGCGCGGATATGCCGGTGGTGATTTCTATGCTGAATAGCTACTCTGGCTGGGCGGCAGCGGCGGCTGGCTTTATGCTCTCGAACGATTTGCTGATTGTGACGGGTGCGTTGGTTGGCAGCAGCGGCGCGATTTTGAGCATCATCATGTGTGAGGCGATGAATCGGTCGTTTATCAGTGTGATTTTGGGTGGATTTGGCCAAGGGACGGCTGCGAGTGGCGGCGATCGCACGGCACCTGCAGGCAGTGCGACTTCCACAACGGTGGAAGAGACGGTAGAACTGCTGAATGAAGCGAGTAGCGTGATTATTACGCCGGGCTATGGCATGGCGGTGGCTCAGGCGCAGCATGCGGTGGCCGATATTACGAAGATTTTGCGCGATCGCGGTGTGACGGTTCGCTTTGGCATTCATCCGGTGGCGGGTCGTTTGCCGGGGCATATGAATGTGCTGCTGGCTGAGGCGAACGTGCCGTACGACATCGTATTGGAGATGGAAGAAATCAACGATGATTTTTCTGAGACCGATGTGGTGCTGGTGATTGGCGCGAATGACACGGTGAACCCGAGTGCGCTGGACGACCCGACGAGCCCGATTGCTGGGATGCCGGTGCTAGAGGTGTGGAATGCGGCCAATGTGGTGGTAATGAAGCGCAGCCTTTCGGTGGGCTATGCGGGCGTAGACAATCCACTGTTTTATCGGGATAATGCGCAGATGCTGTTTGGTGATGCTAAGACGAATGTATCGGCCATATTGGCGGAAATGCAGAAGACTGCTAAGACACCTGCGATGGCTGTAGCTTAGTCAGTCTATTAATCATCTGAAAAAGCCCCCAAGCGAACTGTCGTTTGGGGGCTTTTTTATTTGGACTGTCGCGACTACGGTGTAGTACTTGCTACTTGAAAATATGGTTTTTTGCGTGTGAATTAGGAACTTTGAAAAAAATTGATGAATCGCAGAGAAGCTACGTTTTTTGCTCTAGATCTCACGGGTAAACTATGTCGTCCGCTACTTTGCTTGTAGATATGGTTAGACGGCGGCGAGTCAATCGCAGACACCGGCGACGGTTGCAAAGGCGACTAAGAAGACTGATTTTTCACTATTTCAACAGTAGCTGGCTGCCGGGCGTGATTTGTTTGGCGGCGTCGCTGCTGGCGATGAGTGCGATCGCCAGCAGTCTGCAGGCCACATCCGCGACGTCTATGGCTTTCTCATCTGTTATGTGGGCGATGGGGTGGTTTTTTGGGGGCGGTTTGCTGCTTACTTTTTGCGGGCTGCTGGGCTCTACCGTTTGGAACCTGTCGAAGCAGCGCTGGGGGAGAGGTAGCGCAAATTTTGCGCTGCTGGTGCTGGTGTGTACGGCTGTGACGACGGCTATTGGCAATAGTCTGCTGTTTGCGACGGCGGGGGACTATGAGCCCGAAGCGGTTGCGGCCTATTTGCCCAAGCGTCTTGAGGCACAGACGCCCAAGCGACGAACGCCTGTAGATTTGGAGATGGCGGCTGTCGATGACTTTCAGGGGGCTTTGCTGTCGGCTCTAGGGACGGCGGCGGCAGATGGCTCTACGATTACGGCGACGGTGAGTAGCCTGCAGTATTTGCACGAGCATGAAACAGCGGTGCTGAAGCGATATTTGGCAGCGCATCCGGCTTGGCGGCTGTTTGAAGAGCGCGATCGCCTGTATGCGACCCGCCGGTGGAAAATTGGCTCGGACTGGCGCTACACCCTGCATGGCTACTACTCCAGTTCGGATATTAAGCAAGCGCTGGATCGGCCTTATTTTCAGGCTCGATTTACGATTGGGCTCTCTGGCAAGCCCTGGCTGAATAATGTGGGCGATATGACCTGGTTAGCGCCTGGTGAGACTGCTGCGGTCAAGCTGTCGGAAGGCAGTTTGCATTCTGACCAGAGCATTAGCGTGATTGAAGATCAGGCGCTGGTTATCGAAATTTTTGAGGAGTCGGTGGGGGCTGCGCGGCCACTGACTCAAGCTGCCTTGGATTTTACAGAGACAGAATTTGGTGACCTCGCGTATCACCCGACTTGGGAAAATATTCGCTATTTGCTGCCGCCTGGCAGTGTGCAGACTGGCGCACCTTCTTTGGAGCTGTATCATGCGGTACAGCCCGGTCTCTACGATGCGACGATTTGGGCGAATCCAGGGGAGCCGGGGAAGGTGTATCTCAAAGCGTTTAATGCGCGCAATGGCATTACGCTCTCGACCCATCGGCTCGCGCAAAAAACAAATGAGTGGATAGGCTGGTCGGATGACCCTGATGAGCTATTTCTCTCGAATACGTATTTTACGCTGCACGGGGAAGTCGGAAGAACCTCTGATGCCGTGCGGTTGGAAGTATGGTTTGAGCCGGACGGTGGGGGCGCTGACCGTAAGCTTTTGGAGAAGGTGTTTGATCTCGAAGCACAGTGACTTTGTGGCAATGCGCTGCGGGGAGCGATAGGCATGGGCCAGAAGTGACTAAGTCTACTGGTCTGATTTAGCTAAGCAAAAAGCCCTCCAAAAGCAACTGCTTTTGGAGGGCTTTGTCGTTGTCAAGCTGTGGCGGCTTAGTCAGCTTTATCGACGACTGATTAGACAGCCGCAGTTGCTTTGACCTTGGCATCAAGTTCGCCAGCGGCGTACTTAGCTGCAAAGACTTCAACGCCAGCCTGCTTAATCTTAGAAGCATTGCCAGCTGTGCCAAACGCTTCGTAGCGAGCGGTACAGACCTGCTTCATGTATTTGATAGAAGGCTTGAGGAAGTGGCGAGGGTCAAAGTTCTTGGGATCCGCGTCGGCGGCTTCACGAATTGCTGCCGTGATGGCCAAGCGGTTGTCTGTGTCGATGTTCACTTTGCGAACGCCGTTCTTGATGCCTTTCTGAATCTCTTCGACGGGGACGCCGTAGGTTTCAGGGATGGCGCCGCCGTGGGCGTTGATCATCTCTAGCCATTCTTGGGGAACGGAAGAAGAGCCGTGCATAACAAGGTGGGTGTTTGGCAGGCGCTTGTGAATTTCTGCAATGCGGTCGATTGCTAGAATTTCGCCTGTCGGCTTACGGGTGAACTTGTACGCGCCGTGGCTGGTGCCGATGGCAACGGCAAGGGCGTCAACCTGGGTGGCTTCTACAAACTGAGCCGCTTCTTCGGGGTCGGTGAGCAGCTGATCTTTGTCGAGCTTGCCTTCAAATCCGTGGCCGTCTTCGGCTTCGCCTTGGCCGGTTTCGAGGGAACCGAGGCAGCCTAGCTCACCTTCTACGCTGGCGCCAATGGCGTGGGCTACTTTGACAACTTCGCTGGTGACGCGAACGTTGTACTCGAAGCTAGCGGGGGTCTTGGCGTCTTCTTCGAGGGAGCCGTCCATCATGACGGAGGTAAAGCCGTTGCGAATTGCAGAGTAGCAAGTGGCAGGGCCGTTTCCGTGGTCTTGGTGCATGACAACTGGGATGTGGGGATAGGTTTCTACCGCTGCCATCACCAGGTGGCGTAGGAAGTTCTCACCGGCGTATTTCCGGGCGCCGCGAGAAGCTTGCAGAATCACTGGACTATCGGTCTCATCAGCAGCCTGCATAATTGCAAGGATCTGCTCTAGGTTGTTTACGTTAAATGCAGGAATCCCGTAACCGTTTTCAGCTGCATGATCAAGCATCAGCCTCATAGGTACAAGCGCCATTCCATATCCTCCTAATATTTTCTGCGAGATGGTCAACCCACCTGCTGACCTAAAGTGTTACCTAAAGTTGCGATAGGTGTAGGTTCTTATCAATTTAATAGTAGGTCAAAACACTGACCTGTGACGATTTGTTTTTCTTGAGCTGAAGCTTTGCTCAAGCTGCCTATTGATGTGCTTTTGGAGGTGAGCCGCATGGCTAAAAGGTTGCGTCCAATTCCATGCAGGCAGGCTGATTTTTCTTTCTCCGTAGTATTTAGGCGTCTGCAATTTTGCAGCGGCACCTGCCTTTTTCTACCTAAAAAATGGGTCGCCTGGGATTCGAACCCAGGACCAGTCGGTTAAAAGCCGAATGCTCTACCACTGAGCTAGCGACCCAAAGTCTTCAATTCCTAGCGCGTGAAAGAGCGAGGATGGAGGACTGGTTGTATGCCTGTGAAAATACGGCTACATGGTAAGTGGAGCGCCTTTGGGTATGCGCTGCACGGTTACTAAATGTAGCACACAGATTGAACGGTATCGTAAAAAACTTTTTGGCCACTTTTTAGAGACTGTTTGGCCTCTGTCGCAATGGCTTTAGACCTTGTTAATTGCCGTTTGAATGACTGCTGTCAGGGGCGGAGGGGGTGGCTGGCTCTAGGTATTGGGCGTCGATGAGGAAGGCGCCGCGGCTGAAGCGTACGCCGAGGTAGCCGCCGGGTTTGCGGCTCAGGACGGTGCCTTCTTCGCCAAGTTCTACGAGGTCCGGGGGGCGGAGCATGGGCATGGGTTCGGCGCTCTTGAGGTAAGGGGGCCGGGTTTGGATGCGGACGCGATCGCCGACGTTGAAGGCAGAATTAGTCATAGCGCGTGCTTGAGTTAGGGGACTTGCCAGATACGGGCGTGATACTTTTCGGGCTGGGCGTAGGGGTCGGTGGCAGGCGCAGGGTGGTGATGGTCGTGACTGTGATGGTCGTGACTGTGATGGCCATGGCTGTGGTGAGCATGACCGTGGGCATGGCTGTGAGTGTCGCCTTTGGCCGCGAGGCGGAATTTGCAGGCTTCGCAGTTCATGGCGACGGTGCCGCGCTGGGTTTCGATTTCGCGATCGCGCAATACGCTAAGCAGCTGAGGATGGATGCCCATCTCAGGTAGGGTGACGATGTCAATGTCGGGGTGGAGGGTTTGTTGGTGAGCTGCGATCGCGCCAATTTTTTCCATCAGGACGCCGGTGAACATGAAGTAGGGCAGCACGATGATGCGCTTGGGCTGGTAGAGCCGCGCTCTGCGGAAGCCTTCTTCTAACCGGGGATGAGTGATGCCGATAAAGCAGGTTTCTACGGTGTGATATTCGCTGCCTTCCCACAGCATGCGGGAGAGTTTGTACACGTCGCCATTGGCATCTGGGTCGCTAGAGCCTCTGCCTATAAATAGGAGGACGGTGTCTTCTCGGAGGATGCCGTGGGGGTTGTGAGCGGGGGTGTCGAGCAGCGCGAGGCGGTCTTTCCAGAGGGTGAGAATGGCGGGGGTGATGCCAAAATGGCGACCGTAGTGGAAGGTGACTTGGGGATGGCGGGCTTTGGCTCTATCGAGTTCGCCGGTGACGTCAAATTTGTTGTGGCGGGCGGCAAAGAGCAAGATTGGCAGCACTGAAATATCGGTGTAGCCTTGCTCAATGCACTGATCGATTCCGACTTGGATATTGGGCTCGGTTAGCTCTAGGAAGCAGGGGATGACGGGGCGAGAGGGGTCTAGCTGATGGTAGATGGTGCCAAAATCTATCAGGTCTTGGCGTCCTTTGGGGTTACGGGTGCCATGGCCTACCATCAGGAGCGGACGCTGGATGGGGAGGGGCGGCAGTTTCACCGCTGTGATGTTGTCTAGTGTGCTGCTGTCAGATTGTTTTGGGATTGGTGACTGCTTGAGGGGCTGCTGGTGCTGGTTAGTTTCGGGTGAGGCGTTAGCAGTGTGTTTAGTGTCTAAATCTTGAGATAAAGCAGCAGATTGAAGCGTGAGTGTATCAGATGTTTGAATGAAGGTCATGTAGGGTGCTCTTTTCCCGTGCGACGCGGGAGCGAGGGTAGAAGAGGCAGGCAGGCGTTCTGACTTTGACAGCTGCGGCACAGCGTTGGATTTTCACCAAACTTTCCCTGTTTGCCCCGGTTTACTGTGGTTACTCGTCGAGCGGCTAGGGCTACAACTTTCTGCTTGAAAGGCCTGAAGTGCGCTCGACTGGTTCAGTGATTTTATCGCTTGGGAAAAAAGATTGGATAGGCTCGCTACATGACTTTACGAGAGCAGGTGAGGCACGCGCTAGATGGGCGTGATGACTGGATTGGCATAGGGGTCAAGGGTGCGATCGCATTTCTCATCCTTCTCTCTGCTGCCTTTTTTGCGGTGCAAACCTATCCCCTGCCAGACGGTGTTCGGCTTGCCATTAAGGTGGCCGATCAAGTCATTCTTGTGCTGTTTACAGTGGAATATTTGCTGCGGCTGTGGTCTGCTCAGAAGCCGCTGCGATTTGTGTTTAGCCTGTACGGCCTGATTGATTTGGTGGCAATTTTGCCTCTATTACTCAGTGCTGTCGATATCCGTCCGCTCCCGCTAATTCGCTGGCTGCGAATTTTACGGCTTTCTCGCTTTTTTGAAAAAAAGACTTGGTTTGGGCGGCTGATTGGCTACCAAGGGCTGATTTTTGGGCGCATTTTGTTCACTCTTTTTTCGATCATTTTTATCTATGCTGGGGCGATTTATCAGGCTGAGCACAGTACCAATCCTGGCAACTTTGCGACCTTTTTGGATGCGGTGTATTTTGCGGTGGTGACGATGACCACTGTGGGCTTTGGCGATATTACGCCGGTTTCTGAAGCGGGTAGGGGACTCACGATTGCCATGATTCTCACGGGGATTGCGCTGATTCCTACGCAGGTTGGTAAGTTAATCCAACAATTTACCAAGGTACAAAATTCGGTGCGGGTGAGCTGCTCGCAATGTGACCTGCTAGGCCATGAGGAAGATGCCCTATTTTGTCGTAGATGTGGAGCCGCGTTGCCAGAAACAGAGCGTGGAGAGGTAGAGCTTGAGGGCACAGGCATAGGTGCTCAGATGTAGATGTTTTGGGCTTAGACTTTTTGCTGCAGTGTGCTTGTGCAGGTGTGCATCTGCAATTGACGGTAGGATCGAGCAAGATTCTGATGACTTGAGCTATGAAGCCTGTGATCGCACCTGAAGACCTGGAAAGATATCGTCTCACCTTCCGGCGTAGGCAGGCCGAGCGAGAGGTTTGGCAGCGATCGCGGCAGCAGCAGGGTCAGCAGATTGCTCGGCAAGCGGCGCAGCTGCTGAAGCAATCTTTTGGTGCGCAGCGGGTATGGTTGTTTGGCTCTATGCTGACGCCCGAGCGGATTCGGGCCGAGTCTGATATTGATATTGCCGTAGAGGGGCTTGCGGATGAGCGCTATCTGGAGGCGCTTGGTCAGCTGCTGGACCTTTCTGATTTCAGCGTGGATTTGGTGCAAGTGGAATATGCCAGGGAGAGATTGCGGAGTGCGATCGCTCGTAAAGGAGTCCTTTTATGAGTCGCTTTGCAGTCTTAATCGGTGAAATCAATCATGGATTGGCGGATTTAGATAAAATCACCTGTCAAACTCAAGCATTACTCAAGAAAGTAGAAGTTACCGCTGATGATGACTATCTAGGCACCATCGCTCTCAATGTGCATAGCTTTTATTCTGGCGCAGAGCGGATTTTTCGAGACATTGCATCCTCTATCGATAATGCTTTGCCCGAGGGTGCGGATTGGCACCGAAGGTTGCTGAGGCAAATGGCCATAGCCGTCCCAGATATTCGGCCTGCCGTGCTGAGCGAAGCGTCACTCAAGCAGCTAGATGAACTATGCCGATTTCGCCATGTTGTTCGCAATGTGTACGCGTTTGAGCTGGTGCCTGAAAGAGTTAACGACGTCGCTACAGAACTACCCAACTGCCTATTGCAACTAGAGCGCGATCTGCGTTCATTTTGTGAGTTCTTAGCAGCTCTCAATGGCTCTCTCAGTGGCTCATAGGTGGCTCGTAACGTTAGCCAAGCGTTTAGAGAGAGCACATCCTGATTCGAAACTCGGCGCGCAGATAGAAAGCTTTACGTTACAATTAATTAATATTTCCTTCGGGGGTGCTACGTTCTATCCCCTGATCTTGAACTGCACTCTCGTAATTAAATGAGCCTTCCTATTCGCAACGTCGCGATTATCGCCCACGTTGACCATGGTAAAACGACGCTAGTCGATGCTTTGCTGGAGCAGTCTGGCATTTTCCGTGACAATGAAGCAGTGCCTACCTGCGTCCTAGATTCTAATGACTTAGAGCGGGAGCGAGGCATCACGATTCTGTCGAAGAATACGGCAGTCCACTACAAAGATACGCTGATAAACATTGTCGATACGCCTGGTCACGCGGACTTCGGTGGCGAGGTGGAGCGAGTGCTGGGCATGGTGGATGGCTGCCTGCTGATTGTCGATGCCAATGAAGGGCCGATGCCACAGACTCGGTTCGTTTTGAAGAAGGCCTTAGAGAAGGGGCTGCGTCCGATTGTGGTAGTTAACAAGATTGACCGGCCTCGGGCTGACCCCCACTCTGCTGTCGACAAAGTGCTCGATCTTTTTATTGAGCTGGGCGCAGATGATGACCAGTGCGACTTTCCCTATCTCTTTGCTTCTGGTCTGACCGGCTTTGCTAAGGACAAGATGGAAGATGAAGACAAGGACATGCAGCCCTTGTTCGAATCTATCTTGCATCATGTGTCGCCGCCGATTGGTGACCCGGATAAGCCGCTGCAGCTGCAGGTGACAACGCTAGACTACTCCGACTATCTCGGTCGGATCATCATCGGTAAGGTGCACAATGGCACGATTCGCCAGGGTGAGCAAACTGCCCTGGTGAAAGAAGATGGCAAGATTGTAAAGGGCAAAATTACCAAGCTGATGGGCTTTGAAGGGCTGCAGCGGGTCGAAATTAAGGAAGCGACGGCTGGTAACTTGGTGGCGGTGGCTGGTTTTGCGGATGCAAACATTGGCGAGACGATTACCTGCGCGACTGACCCACAGGCCCTACCGCTAATCAAGGTAGATGAGCCGACGCTGCAGATGACATTTGCAGTGAATGACTCGCCGTTTGCGGGGCAAGAGGGTGACTTTGTGACGTCACGTCAGCTGCGCGATCGCCTAATGCGGGAGCTAGAAACAAATGTGGCGCTACGGGTAGAGCAAACTGACTCGCCGGATCGCTTTGCGGTGTCGGGTCGGGGTGAGCTGCACCTGGGCATTTTGATCGAGACGATGCGCCGCGAAGGCTATGAGTTTCAGGTGTCTCAGCCTCAGGTGATTTTCCGTGAAGTCGATAGTAAGCCCTGTGAGCCTTTTGAGCAGCTGGTGCTGGATGTGCCTGAAGATGCTGTGGGCGGCTGTATGGAGCGCCTTGGCACGCGCAAGGGCGAGCTGCAGGACATGATGGTGTCTGGAGACGGGCGGGCTCAGCTTGAATTTGTGGTGCCTGCACGCGGCCTGATTGGCTTTAGGGGCGAATTTATGCGGGTGACGCGGGGGGCGGGCATTATGAACCACAGCTTCCTAGAGTATCGTCCGATGTCTGGTGAGATTGAGACCCGTCGCAATGGCGTGCTGATCTCTTTTGAGGAAGGCGTTGCGACGTTCTACGCGCTGAAGAATGCTGAGGACCGGGGCACTTTCTTTATTGAGCCTGGTACTAAGGTGTACAAGGGCATGGTAGTGGGTGAAAACAACCGACCTCAGGATTTGGAACTCAATATTTGCAAGGCGAAGCAGCTGACGAACCACCGGGCGGCCTCTGGCGATGAGCTGGTGCAGCTACAGTCCCCCATGGAGATGGGGCTGGAGCGCGCGCTGGAATACATCGGGCCGGATGAGATGGTGGAGGTTACGCCAGAATCTATTCGACTGCGCAAAATCAGCAAAAAGAAGCTCGCTAAGCGATAAGGTTTGCTGCGCTCATCTATGCAGCCCTAGGTAGCCCTAGGTGCTCACGTTTGCTGAATGGGAATCGAGATAGAAAACTCGGTTCCCTGTCCTTCTTCGGAGGCAAATGTGAGCTGGCCGCGATGCTTTTCGAATACGATCTGGTAGCTGATGGACATGCCCATGCCGGTGCCTTTGCCGACTGGTTTGGTGGTAAAGAAGGGATCTAGAATTTGAGACTGAATGGCTTTGGGAATGCCGGGTCCGTTGTCGTCGATGCGGATATTGGCGAAGTCGCCCTGCGATTCGGTGGTGATGGTGATGCGAGGATTGGGGTGCCCTGCGAGGGCGTCAATCGCATTGGCCAAAATGTTCATAAACACCTGATTGATTTGGCTGGGGTAGCAGTCTACTGGGGGTAGCTCGCCGTAGTGCTTGACCACTTCAATGGGTTGGCTGCTGTTTTCTGTTTTGAGCCGGTGGTTCAAAATCACCAGCGTGCTGTCGATGCCTTCGTGGAGGTCGACGGTTTTAAGGTCGGATTCGTCTAGCCGAGAGAAGTTGCGTAGGGAGAGCACAATCTCCCGAATGCGATCGGTGCCTAGCACCATAGAATTCAGCAGATTGGGCAAATCTTCTCGGATAAAGTCGATTTCGATATCTTCTAAAATGGCGACGATTTCTGGGGTGGCTGTGAAGGTTTGACCGTAGAGGTCGATCAGGTCGAGCAGCTCTTTGGTGTAGGTGCAGGCGGGCTGTAGGTTGCCGTGGATGAAGTTTACGGGATTGTTGATTTCGTGGGCGACGCCTGCCACCATTTGCCCCAGACTGGACATTTTTTCGGCCTGGATGATTTGCGCTTGGGTCTCCTGTAGCTGGGTGAGCGCTTTGCTAAGTTCTTCGGACTGTTGCTTGAGCTGGATTTCGGCGGTTTTGCGATCGCTGATATCTCGCTTAATCGACGAAAAAAATTGGGTCTCACCCTCTGCTGACTTGTGGCAAATTACTACGTGTGAAACTGGAACGTCTTCTCCTTTTGCATTGTGAATCACTGACTCGCCCGACCAGATACCGTCTCTTTCGGCGATGGGTATTGCTTCTGCGAGGAGCATGTTTGCCACCGCTGGTGGCGTCGTTTGGGAGAGGTGCAGCTGGCTTACTTGGTCAGGCGATATCCCGAACATGAGCTGTCCTGCTTTGTTTAGGTAGTGGTGGTTGCCGTCGGTATCGGTGATGCCAATGATGTCGGGCGTCGCTTCTAAAATAGCCAGCAGTCTAGCCTGTTCGTCTTGGGACTGTTTGCGGTCGGTGATGTCTTCGATGATGCCTAAAATGCCAAATACGTTGCCATTCGCATCGTGGAGGGGGATTTTACTGGTGTTTAGCCAGGCCTGTCGATTGTCTGCCTGTAGCTGGGGTTCAATGATGTTTAGCTCTGCGCGATTTGTTGTCATAACGCGGCGATCGCAAGCCACGAACCAGTCACTTTCTTCTTTTTTCCAAGGCATGTCGTAGTCACATTTTCCCACCATTTCTGCGACTGTGTTGCGACCGGCAATCGTGGCAAAGGCCTGGTTGCAGCCTAGATAATGACAGTTGACATCCTTCCAAAAAATAGCAGCGGGCATGGTGTCAATTACCTGTTGCAGCACCTGGGTTGATTTTTCGAGTGCCATCTCGGCCTGCCGCTGACGGGTGATATCTGTCGCTGAGACAAGCAGCTGGTAAATCTCTCCCGATGTGCTGCGGACGGGGTAAATATTGAGGTGCCACCAAGTTTCTCTATCCGGCAGGGATAGCTGTTCTTCTAGAACGGTGGTTTTGCCTGTTTGGAGGCACCGGTTGTAGTGCTGATGATAGAGGGCAACTCTCTCTGGGGGGAGGGCTTCGCTGAGCCGTTTGCCCTGCAGGCCATCGGTGGGCAAAATGCTGTAGTCGATCACGGCCTGGTTGAAAGCAATGAAGCGAAAGTCTGCGCCTGCTTCAAGAACGGTGAGAGCGTACATGCCGTCGTTGAGGTCGTGCCAAACAGCCTCGTAAACAGCTACGGGGTCGATACTGGCAGGATCATCGACGCTGGTATGGCTGTTTGAAGTGGCTGTGTTCATCACTATATTCACCTATTTATCAAGTGACCTTTCGGCTTTATTTGCTGGAATAAGCTAATTTTTGACGCTTTTCAATAATTTTTCAGGGTGAGATGCGTTTGAAAAACAATCCAATCGTTGACTTAATGTGCCCAAAGTAGCGGATAGGGGCCTACGGCTGATGGCGCCTTTTATAATGGGTCGATGGATCTTTTTGAGCATCGGCAGCAGCAGTTGAGTGAATCGGACGCGCCTTTGGCGGCGAGAATGCGGCCGCGATCGCTCGATGAATTTATCGGACAGTCGGCCATTCTTGGTCCGGGCAAGCTGCTGCGCCGTGCCATTCGAGCGGACCAACTCTCCTCGCTCATTTTTTACGGTCCGCCTGGCACGGGTAAAACCACGCTGGCCCGGGTAATTGCCAATACGACGATGGCTCAGTTTGTGGCAATCAATGCGGTTTTGGGTGGAGTCAAAGATATTCGCAGTGCGATTGAGCAGGCCCAGCAATACCGGGGGCAATACGGCCAGCGGACCATTTTGTTTGTCGATGAAGTGCACCGGTTTAACAAGGCTCAGCAGGATGCCCTGCTGCCCTGGGTGGAAAACGGCACGGTGATTTTGATCGGGGCGACGACGGAAAATCCCTTTTTTGAGGTGAACAAGGCGCTGGTGAGCCGCTCTCGGGTTTTTCAGCTGAAGCCTTTGACCGATGATGATTTGAGGGCGATTGTGGGGCAGGCGCTGGCGGACGCTGAGCGGGGCTATGGCGATCGCTCGATTCGGATGGAACCGGATGCGCTCGACCATTTGGTGAATGTGGCCAATGGCGATGCGCGAACGGTGCTCAATGCGCTGGAGCTGGCTGTCGAAACGACGCCCCCACAGGCCGGGGCGATTCACATTACGCTGCCGGTGGCAGAAGAATCGATTCAGCAGCGAGCGGTGCTCTACGACAAGGAGGGCGATGCGCACTTCGATACGATCAGCGCCTTCATCAAGAGCATGCGGGGCTCTGACCCGGATGCCACGCTGTACTGGCTGGCGCGCATGGTGTACGCCGGTGAAGACCCGCGCTATATCTTTCGGCGGATGGTGATTTTTGCGGGGGAGGATGTGGGCATGGCCGATCCGCAGGCGGTGGTGGTGGCGACCAGCTGCGCGGCGGCATACGACCGGGTGGGAATGCCGGAGGGGCGTTATCCGCTGGCCCAGGCCGCGCTGTATTTGGCCACTGCGCCGAAAAGCAACAGCGTTATGGCTTTTTTTGATGCGCTGAGCGCGGTGGCGACGGCGCGAGAAGGGGAGGTGCCCAATGCGATGCGGGATGCCACGCGAGATAAGCAGGGATTTGGGCACGGCGCTGGATATTTGTATCCTCACGCCTACCGCGATCACTGGGTGGCGCAGCAGTATTTGCCGAGTAGCTTGCAGGGGCAGGTGTTTTATCAGCCTTCAGACCAGGGCTATGAGGCCAATATTCAAACTCAGGTGGCGCGGCGCCGAGAAGCGCAGCTGGCGGCGCTGGTAGAGCGCAATGCGGAGCGGTCTTTGCCGGAAGCGCTGACCACTGGCCCTGAAAATAAGCAGCAGGACCGTTGGCTGCAGCGGGCGACTAGCGCGTTGGGCGCGCAGCTAGGGGAGGTGCGCGATCGCCTATTTACTACCCTCATGCCACAGCGACATCACCTCTTGCTTGACCTCAATGCCAGCACTGGGCTGCTCACGTGGGAAGCTGTCCGCCACGTGCCTGAAGGGGGCGTCTACAGCTGCGCTCACTCAGAGAAAGCCTATGGTGCTTTGGTGGAGCAATCGACTTTACTGAATGAGTTGGCTAGGCCAGTGGTGGTTCGGGTGCATGATTCAAACTGGGTGACTGCGCTACGAGAGCTAGGCCCGGAACAAGAACAGATTGTTTTCGATGGAATAGTTGGGCGAAACGCTCTGATGGCAGTCGAAAACAAAGTTGACGCGATTGAACAGCTAGCTGAGTTGATTGGCGTAGGGGGCAGGGTTGTTTTGGCTGAATCTGTTCCAACGCGGGCTCAAAGACTCTCTGCACTGTTGGATACTTCCGGCATAGATATCCAACTCTTTCAACAGCTAGAAGTAGCAGAAAACAAACTGTTCAACAATTCGGATAGCGCCCTGGTGAATTGGGACATTCCTGACCTGCAGCGAGACTTTGAGCAGGTGGGTTTTGTCTGTCACATTGAGGCGGAAACGTTTTGTACAGAGGTGCTGATGACAGCTGCACTGTTGGACCAGTGGCTGGGTGAGCATGGAAAGTATTGTGAATACCTTGCGGTGTGCGGCGTGTCGAAGCGTGATCAAAAACGCATTCGGGCAGCGTTTGATCGACAGCTTAAGAACAAAACTGTTGTCTGGCAGAAGACCATTGCGTTTGTTTCCGCTGAGCGTGCTTATACCTAGTCTTTTTTGTGGGTGGGCCGACTGTGACCAGTCCGATTCAGTGGCTTTATTGAGCTAGTGAAGGCGGCTGTTGCTGTGGCTCATTGTTAATGGCTTTAAACATACCGCTACGTTCGTTTACACCTCTCAGACATTCGTGACACAACCCTGAAGGAATAGTGTGGATATCTGTCTTTTGATTTTTTATCCCTTGAAATTAAATGGACACATTCATTATCATTGCGCCGTGATCGATCTAGAGGCTGCATTGCTCGGCTGCTGATCTCGCGCTTTGACTCCGGGCTCCGCACAATTACTACCCCTCATCATCTCTATGGCTGTTTTAAAAGTTGGCATTAATGGATTTGGCCGCATTGGTCGTCTGGTTTTTCGGGCGGCGGTCAATAACCGCAATATTGAATTTGTCGGTATCAATGATTTGGTCGCGCCTGAAACGCTGGCCTACCTGCTGAAGTACGACTCGACCCACGGTACGTTCCCGGGTGAAGTGGAAGCCCGAGACAATGGCATCATTGTCAACAGTCGCTTTATTCCCTGCACGTCTATTCGTAACCCGGCGGAGCTGCCGTGGGGCGAGCTAGGCGCAGACTACGTGGTAGAGGCTACGGGCCGCTTCACTACTCACGAGACGGCAAGTGCGCACCTTAGCGCGGGCGCGAAGCGGGTGATTCTTTCTGCACCGACGAAGAGCCCTGCTGAAGTGCAGACCTTTTTGGTCGGCGTCAATCATCAGACGTTTAACCCGGCACGCGATCGCATTGTTTCAAACGCGAGCTGCACGACCAACTGCCTCGCTCCTATTGCCAAAGTCATCAACGATAACTTTGGCCTGGCAGAAGGCCTGATGACGACTATTCACGCTGCGACGGCCACCCAGTTTACAGTCGACAGTCCTTCGAACAAGGACCTCCGGAGCGGTCGGGGCGCTGGGCAAAACCTGATTCCGGCGTCTACCGGCGCGGCCAAGGCTGTGACGCTGGTGTTGCCTGAGCTGGCTGGTCGGCTGACTGGTATGGCCGTGCGGGTACCGACGCCGGATGTCTCTGTGGTAGACCTGACCTTCCGCACTGAGCAGGCGACTAGCTACGCTGAAATCTGCGAAAAGATGAAGGCGGCGGCTGAAAATGGCCTGCGCGGCGTGCTGGGCTACACCGATGAGCCGCTGGTTTCTTCTGACTTTACCGGCGATCCTCGCTCTAGCATTTTTGATGCCAAGGCGGGTATGGAACTCAACTCCAATTTCTTCAAGGTGCTCTCTTGGTACGACAATGAGTGGGGCTATTCCAACCGAGTGATGGATCTGATGCTGTTTATGGCACAGACAGAGGGCTTGCTCACCGCTGAGCCTCTGCCTGCTAGCAATGTGGTTGCGTCACTGTCGTAGCGCTCTGTTTGGGCGGCTAACATCGTTTCTTAGTACTGATAGAAAAGACCTCGTAGGTGCTTGCTCAAATGATGAGCGCACTTACGGGGTCTTTGTTGTTTCTCTTGCTAATGAACGGCTAATCACTGAACCCAAGGAACACTAGCGAGGTCGGCAAAATCGACGCTGCGTTCTTTGTCGAGTTCGGCGATGTGGTTTTTTTCGGCAATGATTTGCTTTTGGTATTGGGCGTGTCGTTCTGGGGTTTTGGAAAAGTCGCTTTCGGACCAGAGATTGAGCAGCAGGCGGTAGCGCTTTTCGCACATGTTGCGCTCTAGGCAGGCGATCGCAGCGCGGATGACTAGGGTCGGGCGCACGGTGTCGAGCTGGCTTTTTTCGGTGAGGTAGAGCAGGTGATGGACCTGAGATAATGGGCCGGTGGACTCGGCTGAAAAGTTGCGTAGGGTTTCTAGCAGGGTTTGGCTGGATTGAGGTTGGCCGGGTTGAGGTTGACCGGGTTGAGGTTGACCGGTTTGGGGAGTGCTTTCTAGGCTGACTAGCTCTGTGACCATGCGCCAGAGGGCGCGGTGGTGCGAAAAGCTAAAGCCAAGGTCCCTAGAATCTAGGCCGTCGACGATGGTTTGGCGGTAGTCGGCGTCGTGGATGTAAATGCGGAGAAGGGCAGCTTCGGCTTCTTCGAGAAAGCTGCGGTTGAGAATTTTGGTGTCGTGGGGTTTGGCTTTTTGATCGCCGGGGTTGCGTCGTTTGCGCCGGACTTGGGCGAGGAGATTTTCGGCGAGGAGGGGCACGATGCGACCGTCTCCCTGGCTGAAGATTTCGGCGCAGTGGCGAATGTAGTGGGTGCGGGTGTCGGCGTTGGCAATGTCGCTCAGCAGAGACACGATGGCTTGGGAGGCCTGCTGAAACTGGTCGGCCTGCTTGAGGTCGGCGCCTTTGATGAGGTTGGTGATCTGCCAGTCGAGCCAGAGGGGGGCAGCGTCGGTGAGGGCGATGTATTCTTCGGGGGGGTGGGCGCGCAGGTAGTCGTCGGGGTCTTTGCCGTCTGGGATATTCAGCACGCGCAGCTGCACATCGCCTCGGTAGGCCATGTCTGCGACTTCGCCAATGGCCCGGTCTGCGGCTTTGACGCCCGCTGCGTCGGCATCGAAGTTAAAGATGATTTGTTTGGATTCGGTGTAGCGCAGCAGCAGCTTTACCTGCCCGGCATTTAGGGCGGTGCCCAGGGAGGCGACGGCATTGGTGATACCGGCGGCATGGAGGGCGATTACATCGAAGTAGCCTTCGACGACGATGGCCCGGTCTTGCTTGGCGATCGCAGCTTTTGCTTTGTCTAGTCCGTAGAGGGTTTTGCCTTTGTCGAACAGTTCGGTTTCGGGAGAGTTGAGGTATTTGGGCTTGGCATCGGCGGTGAGGCCGCGTCCGCCGAAGCCGATGAGCCGGTTTTGGGCGTCGTGGATGGGCACCATGATGCGATCGCGAAACCGGTCGTAGTAGCCGCTGCCCCCTTTGCGCGGCACGATCAGGCCTGCCTGCTCCACGAGGTTTACCGGGTAGCGCTTTTGTTCGACGAGGTAGCCGTAGAGGGTTTGCCAGCCTTCTGGCGCGTAGCCCAGCTGAAAGTGCTTGATCGTTTCGTCGCTGAGCTGGCGCTCTGAGCGTAGGTAGTGCCGGGCGGCCTGGCCATCTGGCTGGTACAGGGCGTGCTCATAAAACTTGGCGGCGACGGCGACAATTTCGTACAGCTGCTCGCGTAGGGTGAGCTTGCGCTGTAGCTCTTGCTGCTTTTCGGGTTCGGTGGTTTTGACGGGGACTTGGTAGCGCCGGGCCAGATCGAGCACCACGTCTGCAAAGGAGCGCTGGCCAATCTCCATCAAAAATTTGAAGGTGTTGCCGCCTGCCCCGCAGCTAAAGCAGTAGTAAAACTGCTTGGACGGGCTAACGCTAAAGCTGGGAGATTTATCGTCGTGAAAGGGGCACAGGCCGACGAAGTCTTTGCCCTGCTTTTTGAGCACGACCTGTTCGGATACGATATCGACAATATCGGCCCGCTGCCGGACCTCGTCAATGGTGTCGGGATGAATGCGCGGATTCCCCATGGTAATGACCTTTCCCAGGACTCTTTATCAGGCCTACGGTTAACCAACCTAAACTAATACAAAGATATTGTAGAGGTATTGTAGACCCTAATGGGGTTGCGTAGTGGGAAAAACTCTAGGGTTGGGGGTGACGGCGGCTATTTTGACCGGGTGGACGCTATATCTGTTCAGGTTCTACCTAAACTTCGAATTCGTTGGGCTTTCGGCGAGGGGTGGCGAGTAGCTTAGCAGCTAGGATGCCGCCGATAAAGCCGAAGAGGTGGCCTTCCCAGGAAACGCCGGGCTGAGTGGGCAATACGCCCCAAATGATGCCGCCGTAGAGAAAGGTCACGAGGAGGGAAAAGGCGATCGCAACGACGCTGCGCTCAAAATAGCCGCGCAATAGAAGGTAGCCGAAGTAACCGAACACGACGCCGCTGGCGCCAATGTGAACCGAATAGGGACTGCCAATGAGCCAAGTGCCGAGTCCGCTGACGAGGGCTGCGATGATGCTGACCACGAGCCAGTCACCGGTTTCTCGAAGCATGATCAGCCAGCCTAGGCTCACTAGGGGGATGGTGTTGGCGAGCAGGTGCGCAAAGTCGCCATGGAGAAAGGGGGCGAAGAGAATGCCCCAGAGCCCAGAGAGCGATCGCGGCTGAATGCCCAATCGATTGAGCGCTCCTTGAAAGAATATCTGGTCAATAATTTCGATGGCCCACAGCAGCGCCACAACGCCGAGCAGGGTTCTGATCTGTAGCCTAAACTCTCCAACAATCGAGCGCTTTGTTTCCATGTTGTTGTTTGTCGCTTCGGTGTAGAAATACAGTCTGGAGCAGGGGTATTTCGTACTATCTGCCGTGATGGATGAATCGGTTACAGTCTCTGATATGGTTGCAGACTAATCAAAGCAGACCGATTAGGTGGAGGGGTCCCTGACCGGTGATGATTTCTGCTAGCAGTGCTAAGAACCCGAGCATTGCCAATCGACCGTTCCACACTTCCGCCACGGGCGTCATGCCCCATGCCGACTTGTCTTGTGGATAAATCTTAACTTTTTTCTCTGGTTTTACCAGGTCCGAAAACCGAACCGGCTGGCTCCCTAGCGCTTCTTCTACCATGTCTGCTAGGTCTGCGATGAAGCCTGCATGGGTGTCGAGTGCGGGCACCCGGTGAAAGCCTTCGATGCCCTCTTCTTCGGCGATTTCACGATATTCGATATCGATTTCTTGCAGGGTTTCGATATGCTCTGAAACGAAGCTGATGGGTACCACGACGAGGTCGCTGACGCCTTTTTCGGCCAGCTGAGCGATCGCATCTTCTGTATAGGGCTGTAGCCATTCGATGGGGCCGACCCGGCTCTGGTAGGCCAAGGTGTATTGATTAGGGCGTCCTAGGGCCTGCATGATTAGATCTGTGCAGTGCTCGATTTCTCTTTGGTAAGGATCGCCAAATTCTTCGACGTAGCTGACCGGTACGCCGTGGGCACTGAAGAAGATGTGAGCTTCATTTGGGTTTGGCAGCTTGTCTAGCTCGGTGCGAATTAGCTCGGCCATAGAGTTGACGTAGCCGGGCCGGGAATACCAAGACTCGATCAGGGTGTAGTCTAGCGGGCTCAGGGCAGGGTCCTCTTTCCAAATCTGCTCTAGCAGGCGGAAGCTGGAGCCGCTGGTGCTGATGGAATACTGAGGATAGAGGGGTAGGACGACGAGCTTTTCGATGCCGTCGCGCTTGATGCTAGCGATCGCCTCTTCGGTAAAGGGATGCCAGTAGCGCATGCCGATGTAGACTTCGGCCTCTTCGCCTTTTTCTTTGAGGGCGTCTTTGAGGGCGGCGCCTTGAGCTTCTGTGATGCGCCTGAGCGGGGAGCCACCACCAATCTGCTGGTAATTTTCTTGGGAAGACTTGGCCCGGCGGCTAGAGATTAGCCAGGCGAGGGGCTTTTGCAAGACGGGGAACGGGATGCGGATAATTTCAGGGTCTGAAAATAAATTGAACAGAAAGGGCTGTACATCCTCCGGCTTTTCCGGCCCACCTAAATTCAGTAGTAAAACTCCCACACGACCCATAGTGAATTGCGTGCCCTTTTGCTTAATTTTTTCGTTATCTTTGCCTATCGTAACAACTAACGTTATGTATGAGACATTATCCTTTCGTATGGTTATGACCGCCCATCCTCTCGATGCCGCTTTAACGACGGTGAATCAGCGTCTGAAGGCGGCAAAGCTGGGCTTGAAAATTGAGCGCCGGGGTGACACCCTAAGCCTGCGAGGCACGCTGCCTCCCCGGCCAAATAGCCCTAAGCTGCGGGCCTATCAACAGCGGATACCGCTTGGCATTCCGGCTACGAAAACCGGGCTCAAGCAAATTGAGAAGACGGCCAAAGTCGTGGCGGCGCAGCTAATTGAGCGGACGTTTGACTGGCGAGATTATCTAGGGCCGGTGGCTGGGCTCACCCGGGCCGGGGCAGATCTCTCGGCTCAGATTGACGCTTTTGAAGCATACTTTTTTCAGTGCCGGACGGAGAATGGTCGGCGTGCTTCTGTCCGAACGACTTGGGAGAAGGCCTATGTCCCCTACCTGAGAAAATTGCAGGCGATCGCAGCTCAGCATCCCAGCTATTCTCTCCCCGAGGCCATCTACGCCACGGTCCAAAGCACCCGGGCCAATTCTCGCAGCCGTCAGGTGTGCTGCACGGCCCTCGACGCGCTTGCGACTTTTCTCAATGTACCGCTGCCCACCGACCTCAAGTCGCTGTGGGGCAACTATGGCAACAGCAAAACCCAGGTACGCCAGCTGCCCTCAGACGATGAGATTTTGGCGGCCTATGAGCGTATTCCGAACCCTGCCTGGCAGTTTGTCTTTGGGATGATGGCCACCTATGGCCTGCGCAATCATGAAGTGTTTTTTTGTGACTATGCCATGCTCGCCAGTGGCGATGAGGAAGCAGCGGTCGAGGTGCTAGAAACGACTAAAACCGGACAGCACGACGTGTGGCCCTTTCCGCTGGAGTGGGTAGACGCGTTTGAGCTGAGAGACATCAGGCTGCCCAAGGTTAATACCGACCTAGAAACGACAACGCTGCAGCAGGTTGGTCAGCAGGTTTCTCGGCAGTTTAGCCGTTACGGCGTGCCGTTTAAGCCCTACGACCTACGGCACGCTTGGGCCGTGCGGACCATTGGCGCTGGGCTACCGGATACGGTGTCTGCCCGGATGATGGGTCACTCTGTCGCGATTCACAACCGCACCTACCATCGCTGGATTACGCGCCGCGATCAGCGGGCGGCTGTGAAGGCGGCTAGGGCAAATTAGGCGCCTATCTCTTTCCTATTTCTTTAGTGCATCAGTGCATTACCATGCCACCGTCGACGTTCATCACTTGGCCTGTGATGTAGGCGGCGGCTGGGTCGGCGGCAAGGAAGCGAATCAGGCCTGCGACTTCTTCGGGCTGGCCATAGCGCCCGAGGGGAATAAATTTGAGGATGTCTTCGGTATTTTTGAGGTCTTCTGTCATGTCGGTGGCGATGAAGCCGGGGGCGACTGCGTTAGCGGTGACGCCTCGGGGGGCGAGTTCTTTGGCGATGGTTTTGGTGAAGCCGATGACGCCTGCTTTGGCGGCGCTGTAGTTGGCCTGGCCCGGGTTGCCCATGAGGCCTGCGACCGAAGAGATGTTGACGATGCGACCCGAGCGCTGCTTGAGCATGATTTTGCTGACGGCGCGGGTGCAGAGGAAAACGCCTGTGAGGTTTAGGTCGATGACGGCCTGCCAGTCTGCTGGCTTCATGCGCAGCAGCAGGGTGTCGCGGGTGATGCCAGCATTGTTTACCAGCACATCGATGCGGCCAAATTTGTCCATGGTGGCTTGGACGAGGGCGTCGACCTGGTCGGCCTGGGAGACGTCGGCCTGCAGGGCAACGGCTTCTGCGCCTGTTTGGGTGCTGGTTTGGCCGATGGCGGCGACGACTTCATCGGCTGCGCCACTGGAGCGGGCATAGTTCACTACGACCTTGGCCCCTTCATTGGCAAGGGCAAGAGCCGCTGCTTTTCCGATGCCGCGTGAAGAGCCTGTGATAATAGCGACTTTGCCGTCTAACGCTCCAGCCATAATGCGTGTGCTTCCCTTCGTTTTGAACTTCTGTGCTTAGCTCAATTACTGTACGCGTTCGCGGGGAGGCAGAGCAATGCTGCTAATCGAGTACAAATAACCCGTTACAAAGGCAGTTCTTATTAAATTATTGCGTAGCAATTGGTTTCGGACTGAATCGGCCATCTAGCATAGGGGCGTAGTAATTCTCAATTTTTAAGGTCAGGCTTTCCATGGCAGTCACTCAGGAATTTAAGAGTTTTGACGATTTGATCAATGGCGCAGATCAGCCAATACTGGTTGATTTTTATGCAGACTGGTGTGGTCCTTGCCAGATGATGGCCAAGATTTTGGTGCAGGTGGGGGCGCAGATGAAGGGCGAAGTGAAGGTTGTGAAGATCGATACTGAGCGCTATCCGCAGATCGCTTCTCAGCACAGTATTCACGCGCTGCCAACGCTGGTGCTGTTTGACCAGGGGCAGGCGGTTGACCGGATTGAAGGGGTGCTGACGGCTGACCAGCTGGTAAACCGGGTCCGGGGGGCGCTAAGCGCGGATGCCTAGCCTGTAGGCTAATAGGGATTGCGTTAGCCTTTTTTTGCAGGGGCGTTTTGAGAAGATGCCCGAACTCAATGGTCAAAAATACTGGATTGGATGGGCGGCTTGGTGCCGGTGGTGCTGGTTTGCGCCCGGTGGCTGCGGCGATCGCACTGGGGGGCAATCTGGGCGATTCACGGCAGATCTTGACTGAGGCGATAGGCGTGATCGCGGCTTCTGCTGGCATTACGCTGATGCGGCGATCGCACTTTTACAAAACCGCTCCTGTCGGCCCGCCTCAGCCGGACTATCTCAATGCCTGTATTACCGTTGAGACCACGCGTTCTCCGCGATCGCTGCTGCACCAGCTGCTAAAAATCGAAAATCAGTTTGGCCGGGTGAGAACGCTGCGGTGGGGGGCGCGATCGCTAGACCTAGATCTGTTACTATTCGGCGACTATATTACTGACACCCCGGGCCTGACGGTGCCCCATCCTAGGCTGCATGAGCGTCCTTTTGTGCTGGTTCCGCTGAGGGACGTCGCGCCCCATTGGCAGCATCCTATTTTGCACAAGCGCGTAGACCAGCTCTTGGCTCAGCACATCGTATCGGGCAGCGTGCCGGGTGTGGAGCGACTGTCTTCCCCTATCGTTTCTACTCAGGTTTAGTTAAAGAATCTAGATCAAGGGCCTGAGCGCGAAACGCTGTTCCTTTACTCGGTGACTGCTATGTCTTTAGGAAAAGAACCGCCTCAGCTGTTAAAACATCGTCTGTTTTATGAGGGGCGTAAGTTTAACTTTGAGGTGTCTCGGTTTCGCCTGCCCAATAAGTCGGTGGGGGACTGGGAGTGCATTCGTCATCCGGGCGGGGCAGTGGCAGTGCCGGTGACTGCTGAAGGGCAGTTTGTGCTGGTACGGCAGTATCGCTTTGCGATGCAGGGGCGCTTGATAGAGTTTCCAGCGGGCACGGTGGAGGTTGGTGAGGAACCGCTAGCGACGATTCAGCGAGAAATTCAGGAAGAAACGGGCTACAAGGCAGATACTTGGAAAAATTTGGGAAGATTTCCCAATGCGCCTGGATACTCTGATGAGATTATTTATGCCTATTTGGCGACGGACCTGACCCAACTGCCGGAGGGACCTCAGCTGGAGGAAGATGAGGATCTTGAGGTGTTGCTGATGGATGCGGAGGCGCTAGAGAAGGAGATTTTGGCGGGGACGCCGATGGATGCTAAGACGATTGCCGCCTTCTATATGGCCCGTGCTCATCTTCAGGGTTAGGCTTGACTGTCATGCTTGACCGGCAGGATTGATCGGCAGGATTGACCGGCAGGGCTCGATTTTTGACTTCCGCCTTTCGAATCATTTCCCTACTTTCTGACTGCTCGCTATACTGTATCCGCCACAGGGTTGCTTAAGAAAAGTTGAAAAAACGCTTGAGCAAGCTGGCGATTGTGTATGCGAGACGACTATGGCTGCTGATTTGGTGTTGTTTTGGCATCGCCGGGATCTGAGGATTCGGGATAATTTGGGGTTGGCTGCGGCGCGCGATCGCACACCCAAAGTCGTGGGCGTTTTTTGTTTGGACCCGGGTATTTTGGAGACCGATGCGATCGCGCCTGCTCGGGTCGCTTACATGATGGGCTCTCTGGCCGAACTTCAAGAGAGCTACAAATCTGCCGGTGGTGAGTTGCTGATTCTGCAGGGGCAGCCCGCGCAGGCGATTCCTCAGCTGGCGAGCGCACTGGGAGCGGTTGCGGTTTATTGGAACCGAGATGTGGAGCCCTATTCGCGGCAGCGGGATACGGAGGTTGCCCAAGCGCTAAAAGAAAAGAGCATAGAGCGGTCGACTCAATATTGGGATCAGCTGCTGCACGCGCCGGATGCGCTGAAGACGGGGTCGGGGGAGCCCTATAAGGTGTATACGCCGTTTTGGCGAAAGTGGATTGCTCAGGAGAAGCAGGCGCCGGTGGCGGCTTTGGCGGATGTTACCGGGCTGAGTCCCCATGAGAAAGCGATCGCGAAGGACGCTGGCAGTATTGAGCTGCCGTCGGCAGGTGACCTTGGCTATGAGTGGGAGAATGGCTTTTTGCTGGCGCCGGGTGAGGCGGCTGCCTTGGAGCAGCTGGAGACGTTTTGTGATGACAGAAGAGCGATCGCAGAGTACGACGAACAGCGAAACTATCCGGCTAACCCTGGCACCTCCACACTGAGCGCCGCGCTGAAGTTTGGCACGGTCGGCATTCGCACGGTGTGGGAATATGCCGCAGATGCCTACAGCCGCGCCCGTAGCGATGAAACCCATACCAATATTGAGACCTGGCAGAAGGAAATTGCCTGGCGAGAGTTTTATCAGAGCGTGATGTATACCTTTCCTGAGCTGGCGGAAGGGCCCTATCGTGATGCTTTGAGAGATTTCCCTTGGGACAATGACGAGACCCTGTTTTCAGCTTGGTGCGAGGGTAGAACTGGCTACCCCATCGTCGATGCGGCGATGCGGCAGCTCAATGAAACGGGCTGGATGCACAACCGCTGTCGGATGATTGTGGCTAGCTTTTTGACTAAGGATCTGATTATTGACTGGCGCTGGGGGGAGAAGTATTTTATGCAGCGGCTGGTAGACGGTGACCTCTCCTCAAACAATGGCGGCTGGCAGTGGAGCGCTTCGAGCGGGATGGACCCCAAGCCGCTGCGCATTTTCAATCCGGCCAGTCAGGCCAAAAAGTACGATCCGGATGCGGAATATATTCGTCAGTGGCTGCCGGAAATTAGCCATTTGGATACTGGGGTATTGCTCAGTGGCGATATTCCTAGTGCGGTGCTAGAGGGGACTGACTACCCCACAAAAATTGTGGACCACAAGGAGCAGCAGGCAATTTTTAAAGATCGCTACAAGGCACAGAAGCGCTAGCGACCGAAGCCGGACTTTTTCTTTTTAGACTTTTTCTTGTCGCTCGATTTTCCGGCCTGCTTGCCGACGGCTTTGAGGGCTGCTTTGAAGAGGGTATCTAAATGAACGGGGACGCTGGCTGATTCTGGCAGGGTGGGGGTGAGTGACTTGTCGTAGCGGGTGAGTACTGATGGAAGGTCTTGTTTGAGCGTGAAGTCTGGATTTTTTAGCACGCGGCGGAGGGAGTGCTCTAGCGGGTTTGGGTAGGTGTTTGCCAGGTGTGTCCAGACGGGTGCGATCGCCTTTTCGTGCTCTAGGTGCTTCATCACTAGGCGGTCTAGAGCGTCTGGCTCTTCTGGCGGATTTTCGAGCAGCTGTGCGAGCGCGTCGTAGTCTGTCAGGAAGGTCTGTCCCCAGCGGGGATACACAAATACGGTGACGGCCTCGGCCCGGCGTAGCTCATCGGGCAATGAGACTTTTGGCATGACCATTTTGAGCGATTGCTTACTCTCTAGGAGCTTTTTGGTGGCGACGCTATCTTCGCCGACTGCGCTCATCGCCTCGTCGATTTCTGCCTCGGATAGGCCCGCTTCTTTGGCCATGTCTTGGATGGATTGATCGCTGGAGAGGCCAGCTTGTGACAGCTGTTTTTCGGTGGCTTCGCTCTGGTAGGCTTCCAGCTTTTTGTTCAGCTGGTGGCCTGGCAGGGTCACCTGCGCTGCCCCGAAAAAAGAGACAAAATCTTTGTATTGCTGCGCGACCGATTCCCAAGCGGCCTCTAGTAGCTCAGGGGCATCTCCATAGAGGTGATCGGGAAACCACTTCCTGAAGTTGCCAATTGCGACGGCGAGCTTCGGTTTGCCGAGCTTGCCCAATAGCGTACTGGGGCCTGAAAAAGTCCATTCATCTTCCGCTAATGGGGAGAGTCTTGCCAGGATAATTTCGCCAGGTGATAGCCGGTCTATGATTTCTGCTGCTTGCGTTTCATTGGGCCAAACGCTGTAATGCTTGGCCGTTAGCCAGTTTTTTAGGCGGTAGCCGTTGGCCTCTACACTTTCTACCGCGAACAGTCCGTTAAAGCTGCGTGACCACTGTTGAACCCAGTCCTTTTCCATCTGTAGGGAGGACAGGGGTAGAACTATCTGCGGTTTGAATGAAGTGCGAGAGGATGGAGCGATTATCGACTTGGCCCTCTGTGAGGAACATATCGATGGCGAGGTCGGTACGATTGAGGCCAGATAGGGTGGGTTTGCTCCACCGGCTGAGTTGCGCTGCGCTGTAGGTTTCTAGGGCGGTGGCAATGTCGTCTTCTGCCTCTAGTACAAAGTCTAGAAGGGCCTGCTTGATCTGAGCGTATCGCTGAAGTTTGGGCTGTAAGCTGTCGGCGGGTTGGGGTTTACTCGTGGCAGTTTGATCGGTTTGGGGCTCTGTCATCAGCGCTAAACAGCCTTTTCCTCTAATTTTGTTTGAGAGATTGAGTTGAGAGTTTGGTTTGAGAGATTGATTTGAGAGATTGATTTGAGAGTTTGGGTTTGAGTGTTGGTGAGTAATCTCTATTTATTAAAACCTACTGCAGTTCACGATATGTAGCCAGGAGAGAACTTACTGTGAGCAAAGTTACGCTCTCGCATCAGCTACAAAACACAGAAGGGTCTAGTCGGAAACTTTCCGACTAGACCCCCGTTAATTCTCAAACATAGCCCGCAGTGCTGTTGACTTGGTAAAGTGACCTGCGATGGTACGCAGGTCGGTAGTGTCACCCATTAGCTATCTGCGATAGGAGCCTCGTAGCATGGGAACGATGTTTTGTTTGTGGCCTTTTCCTTATGCCGCGCTTTCTACGCTGTGCGCTTCGTGACTGCGTAGTAAATGAAGAGCGTAACGATAGCGCCCAGCACTGCGACGATGACACCGCCGACCGAGAGGCTCGCGGCCCCTGACCCGCCGATCAATGAGAATAGGAAACCACCGACAAGTGCGCCGATGATACCAAGTACCATCGTGCCGATGATCCCAAGGCCCTGATGACCAGGGTAGATGGCGCGAGCGATCGCACCTGCCAATAGACCTAATACAACCCAAGCAAGAATGCCCATAGAATTTTTCTCCAGTGAATTAACGCAGAAAGTTACGATAAACATATCTCATTTCTGTGCTTACACGATACAAAGGATAAGCCTTGTAAACCCCATACAGAAGAAGGAGATCTCGTGCTACGATTCTCTGCCTATAGGTATGTTGTAAGTATGCAATGTGCTTTTTGTGACGCGCATCAATGCCGGGCAATGAGATCTTTAACTTCGACTAAGTAAAAATACTTCTGGGCACAATTCAGAGTAGGGTTAGACTATTGGCCGTTGTTCGGTTAGCGCTTTTTATTACAAAAGGATAATTACTATGACAGCTTCTTTTCTGCCAACGCTCTTGGTCCCTACCGTTGGATTGGTCTTTCCCGCAGTTGCTATGGCTGCACTCTTTCTATACATTGAGCGCGACTAATAAGTGAGCGCGACTAATAAGCTTGCTGTTGTAGACCGCTGAAACGGGCTCACGTCAGGTCACTGATTTAGCTGGGAAAAATTGACTCATCAATACAAAACAAGCGACCTACCAAATCGGTAGGTCGCTTGTTTTGTATCTCTTCTGGAGTAACTTGCCACCGGAAATAGATGGCACAGCTAGCTAGATAGCTGAACCTGTACCGACGTAAGAGCCATAGAAAAAGATGCCGACAACTACGAGGACGCCGGTACCGGCGACGGTTGCGACTATCCAGAGGGGGATTTTGCCATTCTGAAACATGGGCCGTTCCTACTCACAACATAAAAAGGGATTGGGGCGCTTGCGCACAGTTGGTTTGGGTGCGACAAGCTAGCGAATGCAAGACAGCCCGCAAGCTGCCGGGTTCACTGCTATAGCAAACTTCTCTCTGAAGGGGTTGTCAAAGGGTCGGTTCAAGGACCTTGTTCAAAGACTTAGTTATTCAAAGACTTAGTTAAAGAAGTAGCTGGAAAAGAGCAGTCCGGTGACGAAAACCACGAGTAAGCCTAAGAACAAGGATGTCCGGTTCAGCTCAACGGGCTGCTGGTTTGGGTTTGGGGGTCTATCTGCCATGGGGTCTCCTAGCGGTGAAGTCTTATCGTTGAATAAATTGCATGGCGGCGATCGCGCCTAGAAAGAAAACGGAAGGCACTGCCAGCGCATGGACAGACAGCCAGCGTACCGTAAAGATTGGGTAGGTAATGGGTTCGTTGGGGTTGCCACTGGTCATGGGAGTTCTCTTTGGGTAAGGGCCAATTATCAATCTTTGAAGTGAATTCTTAACATGAATTCTCGAAAGGCGATGGAGCGCTCAAGCTATCGGCAAGCTTGGAATCTGCTCTCGATGCCTAGTCGTTGTATCGGAGGGTGCGATCGGGGTTGTAGCGATCATCTACGATGGGTAGCTCCATCTGATTGCTGGGATAGTATTCATTCGGACGAGGTGTGCCAAATGCGTCGTATGCCAGACCCGTCGAAACAAAGAGCCAGCCTGCGATGAACAGTGCAGGGATAGTGATGCTGTGAATAATCCAGTAGCGGATGCTCGTAACAATGTCGCCAAAAGGCCTTTCGCCGGTAACGCCAGCCATATTTCTTAAATCTCCTAACTAAATCGTGTCGGAACGTGTACTTATCATACGAAACTCTTAGGCATCCTCACAAGTTACTCTTATGAATCTCCTAAAAATTGTCTTGGCTAAGATGGCCGTATGAACGCGATCCCAGCCGGGGAGCACTTGCCCAGAGCGACTGCTCTGAATGGCAGTCGAATTAAGCAACCGCCGGTTCCTCTTCATAGCGCAGCAAATAGCCTCGCTGGCCTAGGATGTAACCTCTATCTTCAGACAAAAACTTGATCCGATAGAAGTTGGTTGGGACGTTTTCAACGGCCTTGTCTTTTAGCCATGTTTCGCCGCCGTCGGGGCTCATCAGCAGGTTGCCGCTGCCGCCAGTCACCCATAGCTCTTCGGGAGTGCGGTAGGCCACGTCCAGCAGTCCCCAGCTAGAAGCAAATTCTGGGTTAACCGGCTCGCCCCAGTCTTCGTACTCGGTTTGTTCTGTGCCAAACTGCATCTGACCGCCGCGAGCGATCAGCCAGAGCAGCCCATCTTTGGTAAAGCCCATGTTTTGTAGGCGTTTGGAGTTCTCGCGGTTGTGCGGTTGCCAAGCGTCTTCACCAGGGAGCCAAGTAGAGTAAAAGTTGCCTCGGGAGGAAACAGCTACGTAGCGGCCATCTGGGTTGCGTGTCATGTTTCTAACGACGCCAACGGCAGATTGAACCAGACCTTTCCACTGCTGCCCGCCATCTTCGGTGGCGTAGATAGCACCGATATCTGTTGCCATCTCAGCTGACGCTTTGCCGGTTGCTGTAATGAGCAGAGGCTGGCCGGGTAGCTGCGGATCGAGGGGAATGTTTGACCAAGAAGTGCCACCGTCAGTGGTGTGTAGCATGATGCTGGGCTGTCCGATGAGCCAGCCCTCGTCACCGTTGAAGTCGATGGAGGTAAAAGTGTAGTTTTGCTCTCCGAGTTCTAATATCCTGGGTTCCCACGTTTTTCCGGCATCGTTGGATTCCAGCAGCGTTGTGCGGCTACCGACGAGCCAGCCGTGCTGACCGCCCTTCGCAAAAGCAACATCTGAAATGCTCGCTTCTGTGGGCAGGGCAATCACTTCCCAAGGGTTGCTTTCTGTCCCCGACAAAAAGGCATTTCCGCAGCTAGTCGCGAAGATGGCGACTAGGGCCAAGCTCACTCCTTTTTTCCAGGCTTTCCTCACCATCATCAACAACGACATTGGTAAGGACTCTAAAACCGTTTGCATGACCACTCCAGCAAAATCAATCCGTAAATAACAGTAACTATCTAAAACTACCAAAGTCCCGTAGGACCTTCCTATCTGAGGCCGTAGAGGCTGAGGAAGAACAAAACTGCCAAGCCCAACGCGCCAAAGATGAGGACATTTTTTTGACCGGGCGTCAGCGTATTCACGCCGAATCCGTAGCTCAAATTTTCTTTGAAACCAGATGCCTGACCAGCCGGGCCGATGTTGCTAAACTGCGTTTGGCTAGCACCGCATACGGTGCAACGCCAGTCGCTCGGCAAATCTCTGAATTCGACGCCGGGAGGGATGTCGCCTCGGCTATCGCCTTTGGCGGGTTCGTAGGTGTTGCCACAGGAGCGGCACTCGTAGCGGTCCATTTCCGCGGGCGTTAGCGGTCGGTCTGCCTCTGCATCGCTTTCTGGGTCTGCATTCGGCTCATCCACTGGCTTTACCAGGGGAATCATTTCTTCTACCGGTGCTGATTGCGTGGGGTCAGTGTTGGCTTTGGGTTCAGTCGTCATGGCATGTAGACCCGAAACTTACTCTTAAAGGCTTTTTGAGCCGTGATTCGTCTCTTTCTTAGGTGATGATTTCTACACCTGCTTAAGAGATCAAATCAAAATGAGAATATTTGTTAACTATTATTGCATATGGGGGTTATCTCCTGCTCTCCTTTATCTGCATTTTGCTGTCTGTTTGGAGTTGGTTTTCGTTTGGGTTTGATGTACAGGCTGATTTGACCTGTAGAGTTAGCTCCCTTGTAGAGGCTTAGGCCGCTACAATGAGGAAGATTTGTTAAGAGTTCAAGGCGTACGCTGTGTTTGTCTTAAGTGGATACGAGTATTTTTTAGGGTTCCTCATTATTAGTAGCTTGGTACCGGTGGTGGCCCTTGGAGCTTCTAAGCTACTGCGCCCAGCGAGCGCCGGGCCAGCGAGTCGTACGACCTACGAGTCTGGCTGCGAGCCGATCGGGGGCGCGTGGATTCAGTTCAACATTCGCTACTACATGTTTGCACTTGTCTTTGTCGTGTTTGATGTTGAGACGGTGTTTTTATACCCCTGGGCAGTGGCCTTTCACTCTTTGGGTCTCTTAGCGTTTGTAGAGGCACTTATTTTTATTGCTATTTTGGTTGTTGGTTTAGTCTACGCTTGGCGTAAAGGAGCTTTAGAGTGGTCATAGGATCAGGTATGCGACCCGGCTCTGACATGGAAAAGTCCATGGCAGGCTTAGGGGTGAGTCCCGGCGAGCGAATCATGAATCCCTCGGCGAAGACTGGGGTGACACAGGATCTCTCCGAGAATGTCATTTTGACGACGGTTGACGATTTGTACAACTGGACGCGGCTCTCTAGTCTCTTTCCCTTGCTGTATGGGACTGCCTGCTGCTTTATTGAATTTGCCGCGCTGCTGGGCTCCCGGTTCGATTTCGACCGGTTCGGACTGGCACCTCGGGCCAGCCCCCGTCAGGCTGATTTGATCATTGTGGCGGGTACGGTGACGATGAAGATGGCGCCTGCCCTAGTGCGCCTGTATGAGCAGATGCCTAAGCCTGCCTATGTGATGGCGATGGGTGCCTGCACGATTACCGGTGGCATGTTTAGTGCTGATTCTCCAACGGCGCTAAGAGGGGTAGATAAGATCATTCCTGTGGATGTGTACATTCCGGGCTGTCCGCCTAGACCTGAAGCTATCTTCGATGCGATTATTAAGCTGCGCAAAAAAATCGCTAACGAATCTATGCAGGAGCGGGGCGAGTTTCAAGAAACTCATCGGTTCTACACCCGGGACCATGACCTGAAGGTGGTCGCGCCGATCCTCACAGGTAAGTATTTGGCAGCAGAGTCGCGCAACGCACCGCCGAAGGAGCTGATGGCGGCGATGGGGATGCCCGTAGAGGCGTCTGCTAGCGAAGCTGAGGCGACGCTGAAGGGCGCAGAAGTTGAGCAGGATAAGGCTTAGGAGACATGGCTGATAAAGAAGAAAACAAGGTTGCTGAAGCTGAGGCTGCTGAGTCTGAATCTGCCATTGCCCCGGCAGGTGAAGTCTCTAAGTGGCTGAGTGAACAAGGCTTTGGCCATGAGGTCATGGAGCGAGACCACTCTGGCATTGAGGTGCTGAAGGTAGATCCGCAGTTTTTACTGCCCTTTGCCACTGCGCTGTATGCCTACGGGTTCAACTATTTGCGCTGTCAGAGCGCTTACGACTCGGGTCCGGGTGGTGAGTTGGTGAGCGTGTATGACCTAACGAAGCTCAGTGACGATGCCGACGCGCCTGCTGAAGTGCGGATTAAGTGCTTTTTGCCTCGGGAGAATCCCAGTGTGCCATCGGTGTACTGGATTTGGAAGGCGGCGGACTGGCAGGAGCGGGAGTGCTACGACATGTTTGGGATTGTCTATGAGGGGCATCCCAACCTGAAGCGCCTGCTGATGCCGGAAGACTGGGAGGGTTGGCCTCTGCGCAAGGACTACATCTCACCAGACTTCTATGAGCTGCAGGATGCTTACTAAAGCTACAGAATATTGCTCTAAGTAGATTCAGATGCACTCTGGAAAGGGCTCTACAGTTGTAGGGCCTTTTTTAATTTGTCTAGTACTGTAATTTGCGGACTGCACCTTTTTTCGTCTCAGTGGTTGTTGCTTATAAATTGAGCCTCTTTAAAGGTCTGGGCTGCATGTGGGGAGCCAATAAAGCGCCAATGCCAGGGCTCAAAGCTTAGCCCTTGCGCATTGTCTTCCGGAAATGATTGTTCGAAGCCGCATGCTTGAGCATGTCTGACTAACCAACGATAAGCTTGTGTGTCAGAGAAAGCATATCTGAGGTCAGTATTAGGCTGTGTTTTATCACCAATATCTATGGCATAGCCTGTATGGTGCTCGCTGTATCCTGCAGGCGCGCTAAATTTCGAAGCGACAGCCATTCCGCCTTTGCGGGCGATTTGCGCTTCGAAAAGAATCGCTTGATCAGCAACTGTCCTAAACCCGGAGATTGGTATGAGCTCAACTCCCTCTGATGCCGCTGCAGAACTCATTTTCTTAAAGGCTTCTGCTGCTTCTCGAATAAGCAATTCCTCCCTTTGAAAGGTGCCTCGTATGAAGGTGCCAGCTGCAGACAATTTAGCTGAGTCAGCTTCGTGATAACGCAGGTGTCCCAGGTGGCTATCCCTTTTTCGTATGGGGGCTAACGATGCTATTGGTTTCTTAAGTAGGGCGGAGGTTGAAGCGCTGGTGGGCTTTAAACTTCTACTACTTTTTTTGTGCGGTGCGGGTGAAACGGAAGCAGGCGGTTGAACGATGTTTTGTCCGGGCACATAGGTGGCGGCAACGCCGTAAACCCAAAGTGCCAAAATCGTGGCACATATACCGATGGGAATGCCAATTAACCTAAAGATCTTGGCTTCGAAGTGATGCAGGTCTTTCGGCTTAATCGTTCGCTGACTCAGCTGGCCAATCAGCCATCTAACCACTAGATGAGAGAATTGTTGTACGTTCATATGCAGAGCGCCATGAATGCTTATTAGTGCATAGATGTGGAAGCTTTTCCCTACTGGATTTATCTATTACAGCTCGACTAGGTCCTTTAATATCCATCCTTCTGTCAAGTCGGTTCCTGGTATGGAGATTTTGTACCACTGAGAGCCGTTGTTATCCCGTGATTCGCCATGAATGAGGATGCGACTACCCACAGGCGCTGTGTGGATGACACGATGATTGGTGCCTGCTCCGGAGCGAATATTTTTGCCTCCGATTTCGCCTGCGATGGTAGCTGGCGTTCCTTTTGCGGAACGCTTTTCGGTTTCGCCAGAACGTGCAGTTATTTTATTCGAGGGCGTTTCGTCAAGCGTGATGAGATGTTCGGCCACATAGCCTTCTCTGCCGTCGGAGGTCTCTATTTTTCGCCATGGGTAATTGGTATCGTCGAAAGCTTGGTCTGTGACCCTGACATGTTCTCCCAGCCAAACGTGACCAACGACATCTGAATTCGAGTTGGGTTCTTTGCGAACAAACTTCCGTTCTGGCAAAGTGCCACTGATTGTTCCGCTCAGTTCTGACGGTGATAGTGCAGTTGAGGACGCTGTTTCTGCTGGGTTGGATTGAGTGTCAGCGGGAGAATTTTCGTGCCTATTGTCAGGTGTTTGTTGAGATCGAGGTCGCCTTGAAGTATCCGTCTTTTCAGGGTCAGTGTTCTCAGGTTGAGCTGTTTGCCTAGGGCTAGGTTGGGTGTGCGATTTTTGCTCGGGTGAGATAAAGCTTTCAATAATTCCTTTTGCAAATTCTGGTACTGGCAAGGTGTCTAGATTGTTAACTTTAACGTTTTGCGTATCGAGCAATATCAAACCGCCCACGACTAGGCAAGAACCCAACGAGATACCGAGAAATGTGTTTTTGAATTTTCCCTTTATTCCTAGTCTCTGATAGGCAGACGTTATGGAAGATAAGCGCCGAGTCCTACCTATGTTGAAAGGACGGAAAGGATAGGTATGAGGGTTTTGCTGGGGATACCAAAAGGTTGATCTGACGTTAGAGTACGGTCTGCCCTCCCGTTGAATCTCTGCTTGTAAAGATGTCATCATCTCAGAAGCAGTTGTGAATCGGTGGTAGGGGGCGAGCTCGACGGCGTAGTCTAGGAAATTTTGAAACTCATTGCTGACGCCTTCTGTGTAGTGTCGCCAATGGAGGCGTCCTCGCTCGTTGCGATATAGCTGGTGAGGTTCTATCCCAGTCAGCAGGTAAATTGCGGTCATCGCGAGACTGTAGAGGTCATTCCCAGGCTTGGCCGTTCCTTCCCATTGCTCGGGCGGTGCGTACCCTTTTGTGCCGATGATGCCGATGGATGATTTTTGTCCGTGATGTAGGCTTTGCGTCCCTGTTCTCATGATTTCTTTTACAGCACCAAAATCAATTAGGACAGGTTGAGAATTTGAATGACGGCGAACAACGATATTCTCAGGCTTAATGTCTAGGTGGATAATGTTCTGCTTGTGAATGTGTTCAAGAACAGGCAATAGAGCCTTCATCCATGACTTAACTTGTTGTTCAGTTGGCCGTTTTCTGTCACTTACGGTGTGTGCGAGTGTGTGGCCTTCTATCCATTCTTGAACGACGTAAAACCGTCCGTTTTCTTCAAAAGCTGCGTAAAGTTCGGGAATTTGTGGGTGCTTCCCTAAATGATGTAATGCCTTCTTCTCGCGGTTGAAAAGCTTTCTGACTTGATTTGGGTCGCTGCCACTTCTAGGGACTAGCTTTTTGACGACGCATTGACGGAATGAGTCGTCGATTGGGTAATGAGTGTCTTCGGCAAGGAATGTCTCACCAAATCCACCTTTCCCGATCATTTTCTTGAGGTTGAATCGACTGTTGAGCAGTGGGTGGCGAACCTTCAGGCTGGTGCTAAACATAGGCGCTCTAACCAGAGAGTGATAGCAAGTTATGGCTCGGAGACCTATAGATGTGTGTCCGAGCATCGGTATCTTGCTACAGGATACTAGTTCAAATGAACTATTTCCAGAAAAAAGACAAAAAATTAGGGTTTATCAGTTGTTATGTGCAATTAATCACTGATTTGTCTGAATGACTTTTTCGTACTGTTCACCTGCGATCGCCCAGGTATACCCTTGCTCAATGAGGGCTCTACCGTTTGCCGACAGGCGCTGGCGAAGGTCTGGTGAGTCGAATAGCCGTTTGATAGCTGCTGCGTACTCTTCGGCGGTATTGGCTCTGAGCGCTCTGATCGCGGTGGGCGGGGTGTGGGGTCCATCGACGGCCAGCCCTTCTAGGCCGCGATCGCTCGCTACAACGGGCACACCTGTAGCCATTGCTTCTAACGTTTTATTTTTAATGCCGTAGCCGGTGCGCATCGGAATCACGCAGACAGTGGCGCCCTGCAAATAGGGTGTCATTTCGGGGACTTTGCCGGTGACGGTGATGTTTGGCTGCTCGCCGAGCTGCTTGACAGCAGGGCCGGGGCGGGCGCCGACGAGGGAGAGGGTGGCTTCTGGGTAGGCCTGGCGGACAAGCGGGAAAATATCGTTGGCTAAAAAGGTGACTGCGTCGATATTTGGCAGGTTGTCCATGGCGCCGATGAAGACTAGGCTGTGGCCGTTGGGGTCTTGGGAGCGAACGGTGAACATGTCGAGGTCGACGCCGTTGGGGATGACGTGGATATTTTGCTTGCCGCTGATGTCTGCAAGCTGCCGCTGATCGTCGGGGGTGGTGACCACTAGGTCAGAAAACTTTTGGCAGTAGCGGTGTTCGTAGCGTTTGAGTAGGGGAAGGTTTAGGCGATCGCGCAGGGGCTTTTCGGCAGAGCCTGCCGCGAGCTGATGGGCGCAGCTGCCATAGACCGAGCTATGAATATTGACGATTGCTTTGGGGATATGGCTGAGAATATTTGCTGGGACATAGACTTCGTTGACGCAGTGCTCGCAGGTGAGCGCGTCAAACTGGCCGCTGGCAATTTTTTCATTGACCCAGGTTTGCATGGCTTCTGAGCGGGTGCTAAGAACGCTCGGCGGTGTGCCATGGACCGCAAAGTTCAGAAGCCTTTTTGCCTTACCTGCGGCTTTGCCAACTGGGTTTGTCGCTTTTGGCTGGGCAGCACGAGGGAAAACGCCAAGGTCGTCTACCCAGGCTTTGAGGGCGGTGATTTCTGCTGCTGTGACGTCGCTGGTTTGCAAGGTGCCCAGGCTGATCGAATGACCCTGCTGGCGAAGATGTTTGAGCAGGTTGAAGGTGCGTACTGCGGTGCCGCCCCGAGTCGGTGGGTAGGGAAAGGTCGCCGATAGCATCAAGATTTTCATGAATTTTCTATTGCGACGGAACCGTAGAGCGAGGGGTGGGATAGGCTACCTTCTGTCGGGCGGCTTCGGGAAGCTTGGATTCTTTTTGGCCGAGGGCGCGGGCATTGCCGCAGTAGAGGTCGGCAATGGGGCCAATGAGCTTGTCGATGGAAATTTTTTGCTGAAAAAGGAGAATAGCTAGGCCTTTGGGAAGGTCTTTGAGCAACCAGCGCAGTAGGACCCGGTTGCGCTCTTTGTCTTTGAGGGTGCGGGTGAGGGCAATGCCGTGTAGCTCGTGCAGGTAGCGGTTTGACTTGCCGTAGCGATACCACTGGCTATGGAGTTCTTTGAGGGTTTGCCGGTGACGGTGGCGAATGATAGCCTGGGGGGCGCTGCGAATTTGCCAGGGGCCATCGGTGCTACTGGAGCCTGTGCCTTCTTGCTGGATGCGCCAGCAGATGTCGGCATCGCCGCCGGTGGTGAGGTAAGGACGAAAGAGGCCAACCTGGGCGATCGCACTGACGCGAATGCCTAGGTTGGCAGTTTGTCCGTAGGGGCAGAAAGGATGATTGAGGGTGTGGGTTTGGCTGAGAACGTCTTTGTCGTCGGCGTAGCGCTCGAGTAGCGTGTTGCCAGGCAGTGCTTCGATTTCACCGGCGACGAGGCCCACTTGTGGATCGCTGAAGGGCTGCATTAGCTCGGCTAGCCAGGCTGGAGCGGGGTGGCAGTCGGCGTCGGTAAAAGCGAGGAATTCGCCGGTGGCCGCGCAAATGCCGGTATTGCGAGCGGCATAGGAGCTTTGAATGTCGGTTTGGCTGAGGGGCTTGAAGGTGAGGTCAGCGGCTTCAAAGTCGGTGGCGGCCTCGGCTAAAATCTGCGGGGTGCGATCGCTGCTGCCATTGTCGACGAGCAGATATTCCACCTTGTCGGCTGGGTAGGTTTGCGCCAGCAGCGCGCTTAAGAGTCCTGGTAGGTCTTGTTCGCCATTGTAAATAGGCACAATGACGGAGACGCTAGGGAAGTATGAGGGCGCTGGGTTCACGTCTGCGGTCACATCTGCGGTCATAGAATAAGGCACCCTTGAACGGTTGGGAGAGTGGGTGGTTGAGATACGTTAGCGATCAACGCTAGTGATCAATACTTGAGCCGGGGGTGAGAAACTGGATGAAACAAGTCGAATTGTTCATTCTGACTCCAGTACATCATGTCAGTTTTCCTCAAGACTGCTGATACTCTGGCTGTGATCTTCAAGATATTCTTATAGGATCTAGCGTGCCCAAGAAAAATATTTACATCCATCTATTAAAGTGCCGTGGCCTACGATTCTTCTGCTTCGCCTAAAGTCAGCGTCTGCGTGCCGACTTACAATCGCGCTGAGATCTTGCCCTACGCTGTCGAGAGCGTGCTAGGGCAAACCTACTCAGATTTTGAGCTGTTGATCTGTGATGATGCTTCGCCGGATCACACTGCTGAGGTGATTGCCAAATGGGACGATCCCCGCATTCGCTACATTCGCCATCCTGAAAACATCAAGCGCAGTCGCAACATGCGATCTGGCTACGAAGCGGCCAAAGGTGAGTACTTTATCAAGTTCGACGACGACGATGCGCTGACGCCAACGTTTTTGGAGAAGACGGTGGCTGTGCTTGACGCCCATGCTGAGGTCGATTTTGTCTGCTCTGACCATTGGGTGATCAATGCTCGCAATGAGCGGGATGAGACGGCGACGGCTGCAAATTCGGCCAAGTGGGGCAAAGATCAGCTAAAAGAGGGCGTAATTGAAGATTTGCTGCGCGAAGCGTTTGTGACCCAGAGCCTGCAGGTGGGGTCCACGCTCTTTCGCAAGCGGAGTTTGGATGCGGTCGACTTTATGCGGTTTGAGGCGGATGGCTGCGAAGATTTTGACCTGTTGGTGCGCTGTGCGATCGCACAACAAACGGCCTACTTTATTCCCGAAAGGCTAATGGAATACCGCTTCCACGGCGGTCAGACCAGTCTGAAGCAAGACATTCACTTCCTGACGGCCAAGTCTTTTTGCCTAGACAGCTACCAGTTCCCTAGCCGACCGAAGATTGAAGCTTATCGCCTGCGCAATCTCAACTCGCTCAAGCAGGTGCTGGCGATGCGGCTGATTGAGAAAGGCGAGACTCAGCGGGGCCGGGCGCTGATTGCGGAGCTGCAGTCTGCGGGGCCACTCTCTAACCGGGCAAAGGTGGGTAAGGTGCTCTCTTATTTTCCGGGTTGGGTGCGGCAGCTGGTCTTCCAAGGATTTCGTCAGGTCCGCGCAAAAGACTACAGTGAGAAAGTTCGAAATGCGGCGGGATAGTGTCTGACAGATGAGACGACTTAGCTGCTCTGCTCGGGGTGTAGCCGTGCTGGGCGTATTGGGCTTAGGGATGGCGAGCTGTGAGCCGATGCCTGCGATGACTGTGCCTGCTGCGGTAGAGGTGGCGGAAGACTCATCGCCTTCGCAGCAGAGCGTGTATCAGCGTTACGACGTATCGTGGGGGACGGCGCATGTGGTGGTGGTACCACCGGGTGGAGAGGTTGCGATCGCAGCTTCTACAGATCTTCAACCGCTATCTGCATTCGTTAACGAGTCAGGCAGCGATTTCGCCATCAACGCTGGCTTTTTCGATCCGCAAAATGGCAAGACGACATCCCATCTGATCGTCAATAGCGAAGTCGTTGGTGACCCTGCTAACAATGAGCGCCTAGTAGGCAATCCAGATTTGGCACCCTATCTGCCGCAAATTTTGAATCGGTCAGAGTTTCGCATCTACCGCTGTGCGAGCGGGCAAACACGCTATGACATTGCCCTGCACGATGCCCCTGTACTGGCGGATTGCGAGATCGAAAGTGCGGTGGGGGCGGGGCCGCAGCTGCTGCCAGAAGACACCTCTCAGCTAGAAGCCTTTACAGACTATGCCGATGGAGAACTGATTCGAGATGCCATTGGCAGTGTGCAGCCGAATGCCCGCAGCGCTGTTGGGCTAGATGCTCAGGGCGCTGTGTATTTGATCATGGCTGAAAAAAACGCTGGGTCTACGGGGGCGAGGCTGTCGGACATGGCTGATTTTGCCGCTGACCTGGGGGTTACGCAGTTATTGAACTTGGACGGTGGCAGCTCTTCGGGGCTGTATGCTCAGCCAGACCAATTCTATTTTGGGCGGACGGACGCTGAAGGCAATCCTATCGAGCGTCCGATTAAGTCTGCGATTGTGGTGGGAGATGGGTCGGCTGAAAACGAATAGGGGATGGTGTTAGCTGTGTTGCCAATCGTGAATATGCACTTTGGCTGTGCCCGCTACGACTAGGGCGCCTACGTAGGGGGGCGGTACGTCGATAGTGTGCAGCTGCCAACCTTCTACGCAGTCTTGGGGTACGGCCATCAGCTGGGGCGGCGTCATCTCGAGCTCTACGGTTTGCATCGATTGGCTTAGGCCTTTGCCAATGGCTTTTAGGTAGGCTTCTTTGCAGGTCCAGTGCTGCAGAAAGGCCGCGAGGGGATCGGGGGCTGCGTTCACGGTGACCTGTTCTTTTTGCAGCAGGCAGCGGGCCATCATGCCCTCTAGGTGATCGATGGGCTTTAGCTTTTCGATGTCGATGCCGACGGGGTGATGGTGGCTGACGGCGCAGAGGGCCAGCTCTCCGGAATGAGAGAGGTTGAAATGAAAGTCAGTTTGCGTTGCAGGCGGCTGCGTAGAAGCAGCGAGGCTGGGCTTGCCGTAGTCTCCGTAGTCGAAGCGAATGTCTTGGGGAGGCTGATGGAGTTGCTCTGCGACCAGATGCCTGAGGGTGCCACGGGCCACGATAAATTTGCGTCTGTCGTCTGGAAAGCGAAAACGATTGGCTCTTGCGCGCTCATCTGCTGCTAAACAGTCAAAATATCGCTGTTGCGTGAGATCTGAGGCGTTTAATGGTATTTCCCAGACATGAACAGTCTTTTTTGTGGGAATCTGGTTCATAGCGGCAGGGGGCTGTCCGTAGAATTCGTTACGGCTTTTGGGCGGTTGGGAAATCTAGGATGACTATTTTATAGGTCGCCATGGCTTATTCTCTTCTAAAAATTGCTCAAAGAATTGTTCAAAATGCTGCTCAAAATGCCTACGACTGGAGTCGCCGTTGGGTGGTTGGGCTGGTCAATTTTTTGTGGAGAGGGGTGGGCGGGCGATCGCCCAAACACAATTTTCAAGAGATTGAGCGGACGGTTGAACGGGCGGTTGAGCAGGCGGTGCGGCAGCTGAATCTGGCTGTTGATGAACAAGCTGTTGAAGACACAACGGGTGTTTGCTTTTCGATTGCAGATCGCGATGACAATCGTCTGGTGGTGGTTCAGGAAATCCCAGTTTCAGAGCGTTTGGAGGGGGTTGAATCGGCGCTGATGGCAAAGATTCGTCTGGCCATTTGGGATGTGCATGGTTTGGCGGTGTATGCGATCGCACTGGTAGAACCGAGCAGCTTAGCGACAGCCTGTAGCGGCAGAAGTCAGAGGGACGGTTGTAAGATGAATTTCATAGCTGGCAATTTGCCCATTGTGGCCGACTGGAGCGAGAATCCGGGGCTGACTTCTGAGGTCCGCGCTTTGCTAGATGAAATAGACTTGCTAGCACAGCAACTTGTCCGGCGACCGGCGGGGTAAGGCCTGCTAGGGTCACTATTGCCAGGCCAACGAATAATCGAGCAATCATAATCGAATAATCAGGAGGCCGGGATGACGCAGAGGCGGTTTCAAGCACACACGGGTTCGTCTCGTATTTGCATTGTTGGCGGTGGATTTGGTGGCCTCTACACAGCGCTGTACCTCCAGAAGTATCCTCATCTTCGCGAGAGTCAGATTACCCTGATCGAGCCCAGAGAGCGCTTTTTATTTACGCCCATGATGTATGAGCTGATCACAGATGAGCTGCTCTCGTGGGAAATCGTGCCGACTTACAGCAGTTTGCTCGCTGGAACGAACGTGACGCACATGGGGCAGCGGGCGCGGTCTGTCGATTTGGAAGGGCAGACGGTAGAGACGGATGGGGGGCAGAGAGTGGCGTATGACTATTTGGTACTGGCGACAGGGGCTGAGAGCCGACCGGTTAGCGTTCCGGGGGTAAATGATCACGCGCTGACGTTTCGCTCCTATGAAGATGCTCAGCTGCTAAAAGCGCGGCTCGCTCAGCTGGTGCAGGCTCAAGCTTTGCGCCCATTGGTAAGTGTGCGAGATGGCGCGCGAAGTGAGGGACGCTCGGGTCGTGGAACCGTGGTTGCCGAGAGAGCTGACGCTATTGCAGTGACGGTTATCGGCGGCGGGGCGAGTGGGGTTGAGCTGGCGGCTAAAGTTGCAGATTATTTGACGGCTAAGGGGCATGAAAATAGGCAGATTAGCCTAGTTGACCGGGGGGATAAGTTGCTGTCGGCGTTTCCCGATGGGATGCGGCGGCAGGCGCTGCGATCGCTCTCAAAACGGCGGGTCGATATCTTGAGAAACACATCTGTTGCTGAAGTGGGAGCTGAGTTTGTGCGGCTGCAGCAGGGCGACAGGCAGTGGACGGTGCCTAGCCAGCTGACGCTCTGGGCGGTCGGCACGCGGCCCAGGCCCTGGCTCGGCCAGGCATCGGTGCGCCAAAATAATTATGGCCAGGTGTTGACGCAGCGATCGCTCCAGCTGCTCGACTACGACAATGTTTTTGTATTGGGGGATAGTGCCGACGTGCGAGGGCCGAAGGGAAAAGCTGCCCCAAATACGGCTCAGGCTGCCTTTCAGGCGGCGAGTCAGGTGGCCAAAAACATCGCTGCGATCGCTCGGGGAAGCAAGCCAAAGCCATTCAACTACTTGCATTTAGGGGATATGATTACGCTCGGCGTAGGCGATGCGGCGCTCTCTAGCTTTGGGCTGACGTTGGGCGGTTTGCTCGCTGCGCTCAGTCGGCGAGTCGTTTATATTTTCCGTATGCCAACTCGACGTCACCAGCTCAAAGTGGCCCGTCGCGCACTGGCCGAGCTAGTACGCGCTATCTTCCGGCCTCTGCTTAGACTCATTCAACCGAACAGACAGGGCAATTTATGAGGTGTCAAACGAGGCCAGATTCGTTATTCAGATTCGCTATCCAAATTGGACATCTAAATATTTGCCTTGGGAAGGGGCCGTAATATAGAGTGGCTAATCCTTTAAATCAATCCTTTACAGGTTGCAGCTTTAGGTAGTGATGACAAACTCTCCGCAGCGGCTTGGCCTCCTGGGCAGAATTCGGCAGTGGTTTTCGGCGACGCCTGAACGGGCGGTCGATCAGGCCTACGAAGCTGCCCTCAAAATTCGCCAGATTGAAGATACCTACTTCGATGGCAACCCGATCTCTGAAAACTACGGCGCCTACAGCCGGACGTCCTACCGACTCCTACAAAAAGATCGCAGAAAGTATCTGGCGATTATTCGTCGCCGGATGGCTGAGTTTCGCGCGAGTAATTCGACGCTTCAGGTCGCCAATGTCGACCAGATAAACGCTCCCCTGCCAGACGATGCTCCGCTTGACCAAATCAACGGACCGGCCATCTTTTTTAGTAAGCTGCAGCTAATTGATGAAGTATTGGAGCGCTACCGACAGCCGTCTGTGTTTGCGCTCAATCAGTTTGCGCTCAATCAGATGCGGCCAGAGTCATCGGCATCCCTGTCAGCGCTGCCCGCGAACAATACCTCCCGAGCTGGCCTACCCGGTGCCGCTGAAGATAACCCCAACGAAGCCCTCAGCAGCAGTAGCAGTGTGCTGCCTCGCTCTATCCTGCGAACGGTTGACCGCATCAAGCAAGATCTAGACCCGGATGCGGAGGTGGATGTTGTTCGTAACTTCCGCAACTCTAAAACGCAGACGACCGTTGCCATTACCTTCGTGTTGCAGCTGATTATCGTGCCGCTGCTGGCTCAGTATCTCAGTAAGAATTTTGTCGTTGCGCCGGTTGTAGAGAGCTTCCGGGCACGCACGCAGGCAGATGTGTTTCTAAATGTGGCGATGGAGGAGGATGCGCTGCATGAGCTGCAGCAGTTTGAGGAGCGATTTCGCTTTGAGGTGCTGATTGGCAAGGCGCCGAAGCTGTCAGAAGTCGAAATTGAAGACCGCGTCCGGCAAAAGGCCTTTCAGATTGAAGAAGACTATCGTCAGCGCAGTGCTGATGCCATTGAGAATGTCTTTGCCGATGTGATTGCGGTGCTGAGCTTTTCGCTGTTGCTCACCAGCTGCCGGGCGCAGGTTGCCACGCTCAAGGCTTTTATTGATGAAATCGTGTACGGTCTCAGCGATAGCGCTAAGGCGTTTATCATCATCCTCTTTACGGACACGTTTGTTGGCTTTCACTCTCCCCATGGCTGGGAGGTGTTGTTAGAGGGCATGGCCAATCACTTAGGATTGCCAGCCAATCGAAATTTCATCTTTCTCTTTATTGCGACCTTTCCGGTCATTTTGGATACGGTGTTTAAGTACTGGATTTTCCGGTATCTCAACCGGATTTCACCCTCTGCGGTGGCGACTTATAAAAATATGAATGAGTAGGGTGTTTTGGATGGGCGTTTTGAGGGCGATCGCTGATTTATGAACGGTCTTTACACAAAAAATCTCCAGATTTAGGTCTGGAGATTTTTCCATCTGATGATTTTTCTAGATTTTTGCTCGTCGTGTAGACACAAGCTAGCTGAGGGTCTATCGAGCAAAGATTGTTGGGACAAAAATGGGTAGAGCGAAAAGCTGAAATAGCAGTGTGGCTACTTATGTGCCAGTGTCTTTGCTCGCTGTCTGAATGTACAGAATTAGCAAAAATACCGTTGGGACAAAGACAAACAAAACGCTGGCTACGAAGCCTAGCTTGTTGGTTTCCATAAGACCCTACCTACTCCTAAATGTTTATTAAGCCACTCGTTTTCACAATACCATTTTAGCGAGCTGCATCGAATGCGAACTGACAAGCGTCAAGCGCTACTCAACGGCCGCTGGCTCTTGCGCTTCATTTTGCTTGGCCAGCTCTTCGGCGGCTTGCCGAGCGGCGGCTTCGGCTTTTGCTTTTTTCAAGCTTTCCTTTTTGTTGGGCTTGGTGACGACGCTGATTGGGCCGTTGACAATGGTTTGGCAGGCCAACCGGCAGCTAGAGGGCCTCTTTTTGAGCATGCGCTCTTCAACGGCGCTGCGAGGCGACAGGTTCTGCATCCCTTCAACGATGTCTACAACGCAGGTGCCGCACTGGCCATAGCCCCCACACTGGGTCAGTTTGCCAACGAAGGTGTAGATGTCGATATTGTTCTCTTGCGCTTTGAACCTGAGGTTCGCGCCGATGGCAGCGTCGATTTCCTTATTTTCTTTAACAAACTTAATACTGACCATAACCTGCTATTCCACCTGTATTTTATGGCGCATCTGTCGCCTGACCACTGCTTCAGGGATGCTGAAGCTTGCCCCGAAGATTGAAGGATAGTTACACTTCTTTATACACCTTCATTTTTACATTTTTGTAAGAAACCTGGTGAGGCGATTTCAAATTACTGGTTTTTCTCTTGAAAAATGAGAAGAATTATTCCGGTCTATCGCCAATAGCCGAGTTTTAGGAGGTTCTATATCTGGTAGCCTTAGTAGTATCTGAAGTCTTTTGACAGGGCATCAAATTTTTATTAACAAGGCTTTCGCTTTACTAAGGTTCGGTTTGTATTTTCAGACTTGAGCGAGCGAGATGCGATTTTTAGCAATACAAGGAGGAGCGTAATCAATGGGTCTACCTTGGTACCGAGTACATACAGTCGTTCTGAATGATCCGGGCCGACTGATTTCTGTACACCTAATGCATACGGCACTTGTGGCAGGCTGGGCTGGTTCTATGGCTCTGTTCGAGTTGTCGACTTTTGATCCAAGTGATCCGGTCTTGAATCCCATGTGGCGTCAAGGCATGTTTGTACTTCCCTTCATGACTCGCTTGGGCGTAACGGGCTCTTGGGGTGGCTGGGATGTGACTGGTGCGGTCGGTGTTAATCCCGGCTTCTGGTCATATGAAGGTGTGGCACTAGCACACATCGTTTTATCGGGTCTGCTGTTTTTGGCGGCTGTATGGCACTGGGTCTACTGGGACCTAGAGCTGTTCCGTGACCCTCGTACAGGTGAGCCCGCATTGGACTTGCCTAAGATGTTCGGCATTCATCTATTTCTTTCTGGTTTACTGTGTTTTGGGTTTGGCGCGTTTCACCTGACGGGGCTTTGGGGTCCTGGTATGTGGGTGTCTGACCCCTATGGCCTGACTGGGCATGTCCAGGGCGTCGCCCCTGAGTGGGGCCCTGCAGGCTTCAACCCGTTTAATGCGGGCGGGGTCGTAGCTCACCACATTGCAGCGGGCATTGTCGGCATTGTTGCTGGCCTGTTTCACCTGACGGTAAGGCCTCCGCAGCGGCTGTACAAGGCTCTGCGTATGGGTAATATCGAGACCGTTCTATCCAGTTCGATTGCAGCTGTATTTTTTGCGGCTTTCATCGTGGCTGGCACGATGTGGTACGGCTCTGCAACGACGCCCATCGAGCTGTTTGGGCCGACCCGCTACCAGTGGGATAGCGCTTACTTCGCCGATGAGATTGACCGCCGGGTTCAGCGCTCAGTAGCCAGCGGGGACTCGATGGAAGAGGCTTATGCTTCTATTCCTGAGAAGCTAGCGTTTTACGACTACGTGGGTAACAGCCCCGCTAAAGGTGGTTTGTTCCGCGTTGGTCCGATGAATACGGGTGATGGCATTGCTACGACGTGGCTGGGCCACCCTGTATTCCACGATGCTGATGGCCGTGAGCTAGAAGTGCGTCGTTTGCCTAACTTCTTTGAAACCTTCCCGGTTGTCTTGGTAGATAAGGACAATGTGCTGCGCGCAGACATTCCTTTCCGCCGGGCTGAATCTAAGTACAGCTTTGAGCAGACAGGGGTTGTGGTTGACTTCTATGGCGGTGAGCTAGATGGTCAGCACATCGAAGATCCGGCGGCGGTGAAGCGCTATGCCCGTAAGGCGCAGCTAGGTGAGCCGTTTGAATTTGACCGTGAGACTTTGGATTCTGACGGTGTATTCCGCTCGAGTCCTCGTGGCTGGTTTACCTACGGGCATGCGGTCTTTGCACTGCTGTTCTTCTTCGGCCACATTTGGCACGGTGCTCGTACGCTGTTTAGAGACGTATTTGCAGGGGTTGACCCTGACCTGTCTCCTGAGCAGGTCGAGTGGGGTTACTACCAGAAGGTGGGTGACTTCTCGACGAGAGCTGCAAACAAGGGCTAATGCCAAGCGTTTGCTTGGTGTCGATGGGCTTACCTGGCTGATTTTGAATGGCTCGCTGGTCTGAGCGGAGTTGTTTGAAAAGGCCTTTGAAAAGCAGGAAAAGCCCATCGTCTGCTCGACGGTTGCGTCGCATCAGAACCCTTGAGTTTGATAAACTCAAGGTATATATTCTTCATTGGAATGAGTTATGGAAGCTGTTGCTTACATTTTGATTTTCGCGCTGATTATCGGTACTTTGTTTTTTGCGATCGCATTTCGCGAGCCCCCCAAAATTACAAAGGACTAGTGAAAAGTCTGGCGGCTAGCCTTGCGCTGGCTGTATAGATTGAAGCTTTGACCAAGGCTTTGATTGAAACTTTTTGGGTTTGGAGGGTGCTTTCCTACGTGCCGTTTAGACCTTTTATAGGCTAGGGTTTGATGGCTACCCGCAGGGGAGTCTGTAACCCTAGCTTTTGTTTTGAGAATTTTAAGAAATCGTATGTGCTGCTCTCGTTTTGTCGTACCGTTGCCATATGAGAGCGCCCTTTCTCGTCGGCCCTTTGGAGGCCTAGGCTGATGCAGTGTCCGTTTTGCCAATATCCCAATAATCGCGTTTTGGAGTCGAGGTCGGCAGAATCTGACCGCAGCATTCGGCGGCGGCGCGAATGTCTGGAGTGTGAGCGGCGCTTTACCACCTATGAGCGAATAGAATACGTGCCGATTACGGTGATTAAGCGGGGGGGCGATCGCGAATCTTTTGATCGCTCGAAGCTACTACGAGGGATTGTGACAGCCTGCGAAAAAACGGGCGTTAGCTCCCATGCGATGGAAGTATTGGTGGACGAGATTGAATCGGGCTTACAGCAGCAGGCCGTCAGAGAAGTCACCAGCGAAGAGATTGGTGAGCGCGTTCTGACGCTGCTGAAAAAAATTAGCGAAGTTGCCTACGTGCGGTTTGCTTCTGTATACCGGCAGTTTCAGGGTATTCGAGACTTTACAGAGGCATTGAGCGATCTGCAAGAAGGGGATAGTTCTGAATCGTCTGGTTCTGGTACGGAGACTCTGTCGGTGCGATCGCCTGCGGACGAGGCCTCGGATGTTGCTTCGAGCGCTGATCTTCCGAATCAGCCTGCTGCCGGGAGTGCGGGCAGCCGGGTTGTTTCTTCGATGCAGGCGTGATGGTTTAGAAGCGGATTGGTGCTGAGGCACTTTGCCGATAGATTTGCAGGACGCAAAATCCTTGGTGAAAATCAGGTGACTTTTGTCTGCTTATTGATCTATGATTGTTATTCTTGTGGCAGGAGACCTCAAAGGCGTTCAAAGCCTTTTCTATACTGAAAACCTTAGTAAGATTGACAAGCGATTAACGGGCAATTAAAGGGAATGTACCATTTACCTTTTTTAGCTTCTGTGATCGCGAGGTGTTCACTCGTTCGCGGAGATAAAAACTGTAGGAAACATCTAGCATGGCCAACCCGGATACTCAAAGCGCTGACATTGGTTTTACACATGACGATTTTGCAGCACTCTTAGACCAATACGATTACAACTTCAACCCCGGTGACATTGTTCCAGGAACGGTGTTCAGCATTGAGCCACGGGGCGCACTCATCGATATTGGCGCTAAAACAGCTGCATATCTTCCTATTCAGGAGATGTCTATCAACCGGGTGGAGGGTGCCGAAGAAGTTCTACAGTCGAACGAGACACGGGAATTTTTCATCCTGACTGATGACAACGAAGACGGCCAGCTGACGCTATCGATTCGCCGGATCGAATACATGCGGGCTTGGGAGCGTGTTCGTCAGCTGCAGCAGGAAGATGCCACTGTCCGTTCAATCGTTTTTGCGACAAACCGAGGCGGCGCGCTGGTTAGAATTGAAGGCCTACGGGGCTTTATTCCGGGTTCTCACATCAGCACCCGCAAGCCAAAGGAAGATTTGGTAGGCGAAGAACTACCCCTCAAGTTTTTAGAAGTTGACGAAGAGCGTAACCGCCTTGTGCTGAGCCATCGCCGCGCTTTGGTAGAGCGGAAGATGAATGGCCTACAGGTCAGCGAAGTGGTCATCGGCACCGTTCGTGGTCTGAAGCCCTATGGCGCATTTATCGATATTGGCGGCGTGAGCGGCCTGCTTCACATCTCTGAGATTTCTCACGACCACATTGATACGCCCAATTCCGTTCTCAATGTGAACGATGAAATCAAGGTCATGATTATTGACCTTGATGCTGAGCGGGGTCGTATTTCACTGTCGACCAAGCAGCTTGAGCCTGAGCCTGGCGATATGGTCAAAAATCCTGACATTGTGTACGAAAAGGCAGAAGAGATGGCTGAGCGCTACCGCGAGCAGCTGCGTCAGAAGGCCATGGGTGATTCTGGTGAAGTCGTGACAGATGACTCTGATTACACGGTAGATGACGGAGACTTAGCAACTGAAGATTAGGGTTCCTTTGGTGCCGTTGGCAAGGCGCTTTGCCGCTGAGTTGCCAATAAGCTTTATCGGTTATCTGTTCTCTTGAATGTTCTCTCAAAAATGCGAAGGAGTGGTTCTTGAAACCGCTATCCTTCGCATTTTTGCTGTGTACTTTTTTGTGACTGTTTTGGGGTTTTGGAGAGCGATCGCTCTGGGGGGATATGGCTACGCTTTGCTGTGAGTCGCATCGCTTTGAGTCTATTCAGGCAGTTTTGTTTGATAAGGACGGAACTTTGGCTCGGGTTGAGACCTATTTGGCTGCGGTAGGTATGGCCCGGTGGCAGCTTCTCTGCGACAAAGAATCTGCTTTGGCGGGAGGGCCCGGTTCCCATCGAGGCGCTCCTTTGCTGGCTGCATTTGGTCTATGTGACGGTAAGGTCGACCCGGCTGGGCTTTTGGCGGTGGGTAGCCGTCAGGAGAATGAGGTAGCGGCTGCTGCCTATCTGGCGGCAGCCGGATGGGATTGGATAGTGGCGCTAGAGGTGGCTAAGGCTGCATTTGATGAGGCGGCGCGGCGGTCTCAGCCGAAGGCTGCTAAAACACCACTTGTAGAAGGTGTGCGGCCACTGCTGGCCCGGCTGAGTAGGGCTGGCATACATGCGGGCATTGTTTCTGCGGACCTGCAGGCGGAGGTGACCGCGTTTATTGAGTACAATGGGCTGGCGGAAATCAGCTGGTACTGCGGGGCGTCGGCGTCTACGCTGCCGAAAACGCATCCCGATTTTTTGCGATTTGCCTGTGATGCGATGGGGGTGGAGCCTTCAGCAACGCTTGTGATAGGTGATTCGGCTGCGGACTGGCAACTGGCCCAGCGCGGGGCAGCTGGCTTTTTGGGGATGACGGGCGGATGGTCTTCAGTGCCTGAGATAGGTCCAGATGTTGTAGCGATCGCTCAGTTTTCTCAAATAGAATGCCTTCCCTAACGACGACTTCAGTAGACCTTCGCTTCAACGAGTCTTGATACTTGCTTGAAGCTTTCGAGTAGAAGAGTATGAGCCCTATCGATTGGTGATTGAATGTCCTTTGTGAATACTCATAACACGGTACTTTGTTATGAGTGTAGAAGGGCCTACAGAGCTTCGATGACTAGCTTGTCGGTGACGCAGGGCTTTGTACAGCGCTTTCCATAGGGCTTTCCACAGTGCTCTCCACAGTGCTTTCCGTGAGTTTTGCATTAGGTCAAGGAGGATTGGCTATTGTCTCGTCGCTATCTGTTTACATCTGAGTCGGTCACAGAGGGGCATCCCGATAAAATTTGTGATCAAATTTCTGACACGATTTTGGACACGGTGTTAGCGTTGGATCCCAGCAGTCGAGTGGCGGCCGAGGTGGTGGTCAATACCGGACTGGTCGTGGTCACCGGCGAAATTACGTCTCAAGCAACGGCAAATTTTGTCAAAGTGGTCCGGCAAAAGATTTCTGAAATTGGCTACACCGACCCCAAAAATAACGGCTTTTCAGCGGATAGCTGCTCTGTGCTAATTGCGCTAGATGAGCAGTCGGCCGATATCGCCCAGGGGGTGAATCAGGCTCAGGAAACCCGAGAGCAAACGAGCGATGAGCGATGGGATGCCATTGGCGCGGGTGACCAGGGCATTATGTTTGGCTTTGCCTGCAATGAGACGCCGGAGCTGATGCCACTGCCGATTAGTTTGGCCCATCGCATTTCCCGTGAGCTAGCAGCCGTCCGCAAGAGTGGTCAGCTGGCTTACCTAGGCCCCGATGGTAAGACTCAAGTGACGGTGGAATATGAAGACGGTCGCCCGGTTGGTATCGATACGATTTTGGTCTCGACGCAGCATACAGAGACCATTGGCGATTTAGAAAGCAATGAGGCGGTGCAGGAAAAGATTAAGGAAGATCTCTGGAAATCTGTTGTGATGCCGTCTTTCGCGGGGCTGGAGATTCAGCCGAGTGACAGCACTCGCTTCTTGGTCAATCCGACTGGTAAGTTTGTCATTGGTGGACCGCAGGGGGATTCGGGCCTAACAGGGCGCAAAATTATTGTGGATACCTATGGCGGCTATTCTCGCCACGGGGGCGGTGCTTTTTCGGGTAAGGATCCCACTAAGGTGGACCGCAGTGCGGCCTACGCGTGCCGATATGTGGCGAAGAACATTGTTGCTGCTGGCCTCGCTGACAAGTGCGAGGTGCAGCTGAGCTATGCGATTGGTGTAGCCCGTCCTACCAGCGTCTTTGTTGAGACGTTTGGCACGGGTAAGGTCTCTGACGACAAGCTGATGGCCTTGATCAGTGAGCATTTTGAGCTGCGGCCTGCGGGGATTATCGAAACTTTCAATCTGAGAGGGCTACCGGCTGAACGGGGCGGTCGTTTTTATCAGGAGGTGGCGGCTTACGGTCACTTTGGCCGTGACGATTTGGACCTGCCCTGGGAGAAGACCGATAAGGCAGAGATGCTGAAGTCGGCTTTGACTGAGCGGACTGCGGTTAGCGTATAGGCCGGGGCTGAGCAGATGGCTTTCTGCGCTTTGCTGTAGATAATTGTCGGAAGGCTTCCAACGATTTGGGGGCCTTTTGCTTTTTTAGAGCCTGTGTTTCTTTGGCACTGCAGTGGTGACTGCAGTGGTGAGAGTTGACAGTGGGTCAATGGTCGCCAGCACTTTGCAGGTGGTAGGTTTAGGGGTGGTATACGCTGGACTTTTTGCGATGGCTCTTTTCCCTGCATATCGGCCTAATACGCTTTCGTTGGGACCGCTGGAAAGCGAAATTATTGAGATTTTGTGGATGCTGGGACCCACGTCTGCGACGGCTATCCATCAGCATATTCTGGAGGACATTGACAGAGAGCTGACCTATTCTTCGGTGTCGACGGTGCTGAAGCGGTTGATTAAGAAGGGATGGGTTGTGTGCGATCGCCAGAACCGGGTGCATATTTGGCAGGCGAAGGTATCGCGCCAAGAGGCAAATATTTTGAAGGCTCACGATCAGCTGCATCAGTTTTTAGCGGTTGGGAGTCCTGAGATTGTGGCGGCGTTTGCCGATCGGCTCGACGATGCAAGCTTGGATCAGCTAGATGCGATCGCTCAGAAAGTGAGAGCGGCTCGTCAGGCAAGAGAGCAGTCCCTATGATGCATTCGCAGATGATTATGCTGGCTGTCTTACTAGCTTGCTGCGTGCGAGCCTGGAGCCCGAGCGTGCTATCGACCGTGAAGCCCTGGTCATCTCGCTGGGCGGGTACGCTGAGCGCCTTTGTCATTCCGCCGCTGTTTTTGCTGATGACCGCTGTGTCTGTGGTGACGATGGGGCCTGTCTGTCAGCTGCGTTGGGAAGGCTGGTTGAGCTTTAGTTTGGCGGCGGGTTTTGTAGTCGGGGCGTGGATTTGTTGGGGCTACCTGATATGGTTGCTGCGAAGGGTTTCTCGTAGCATGGACCGCTACCCACTTAGCCAAATTCGGACGCCGTCGCGCGTGACATTGGGTCGAATTATCGATATGGACGCTATTTTTAGTGCGCAGGTGGGCTTTTGGTCTTCGGATCTGGTGGTGAGTCGAGGCGTTGTCGATGCCCTAGATAAGCAGCAGTTGGAGGCTGTGCTCGCCCATGAGGCAGGCCACGCGCACTACCGGGATACGTTTTGGTTCTTTTGGCTGGGGGGGCTGCGGCGGCTGACGTGCTGGCTGCCCCATACTGATGAACTGTGGGAAGAGCTGCTGCTGCTGCGGGAGATGCGCGCCGATCGCTGGGCCGCTCGCACGGTCGATAGGCTAGTGCTGGCAGAATCGCTGATTAGCTTTTTGTCTGCGCCTGCGAGCATGGATGAATCTATCTGCGCTGGGTTTAGCCTGGCCACGCCTTGTAGTCGCTTGGCTCAGCGCATTGATGCTCTGCTGGTAGAGGATACTCATGAGCCTTTGACAGACCCGTTTTGGGAGAAGTATTGGCTTGCGATCGCCCTCGCACTAACGCCATTGCTAACGATTCCTTTTCACCACTAGCATTGATTGCCATCCGCAGGGAAACTATAACTATGAAGCGGCGGGCAGACTGAGGGCTTTCAGAATGTTGATAGAGACAGCGCTGAAGGAATGGTCAGTCGCGGTAGATGCGCTGGCTGATGGCGAGATGATGATGCTTTTGCGGAAGGGAGGCATCAAGGAAGCGCAGGGCCGATTTTCTGCGCGGGCTGAAAATGTTTTGCTGTTTCCGACATTTGAGCATCAGCAGCCAGCGCTACTGATGCCGCAGTATCAGGCGGCGGTGAAGCCGGTAACGCAGGGATGGCATCCGCAGACGATTACGCTGAAGGCTTGGGCTACGATTACGGATATTTTTCTGACGCAGGATGCGGATAAGGTGGCGGCGCTGTCAGCGTTTCATATTTGGCAGCCTGAGCTGGCGCAGGCGCGACTGAAGTGGAAGGCTAGTCAGCCGCTGTATGTGCTGGCGCTGAGAACCTATCGATTCGCTGCGCCGGTAGAGATTCCCTGGCAAGCAGAGTATGGTGGCTGTCGGTCTTGGATAGCGCTGGCCTCGGCGCAGTCTGTGTCGCGGGCGGTGCCTGCTCTGTCGGATGAGGCGTACCAGCAGCAGGTGAGTGCGATCGCAGCGCATCTATCAGGCTAAGTTGAGCAGGATCAGTTGAGCCGAACTATTGGCTAGAGGAGACGGAGGCGGGCTGATTGCCAGAGAGGCCATTTTCGGAGGCGACGCCAACATCACTTGCGATCGCGTGGGCGATGCCATAGCTTTTATCTCTCTCTCCTGTTGACCCTGCAGACCCATTGGCGGTAGGAGCGCTCAAAGCGTGTTCCTTGCCTAGCCGAGGGACCACAATCGTGACGGTCGTTCCTTTGCCAGGGCCTTCACTGTAAATGGTGATGTCGCCCTGCATCAGGTGCATAAAATTTTGTGAAATAGCCAGTCCGAGCCCTGTACCGCCGTAGGGCCTAGTGTGAGAGCCATCGAGCATGACAAAGGGCTTAAAGAGCTTAGGCAGATGCTTCGGATCGATGCCAATGCCAGAATCGGTGATAGCAATTTTGACCCAGGGTGGTGGCGGCATGTAGATTTCTGCGCGGCTGAGGGCTTCATCTACTGGGCTCTCATCGGTTGTGACTTTGATGCTGATGGTGCCCTCATCGGTAAATTTGATGGCGTTTGAAAGGACGTTTAGCAAGACCTGCTTAAACCGGGAGTGATCAACCGGGATGACGATAGGCTCTGGAAAGTCAGGTCGAATGACTTTTAACCCTTTTTCTTGGATCTGGGAGGTCTGAATTTCTAAAACGTCTTGAACGATGTGTCTGAGGTCGACCGGTGTGATGTTGACATCTAGGGTGCCAGCCTCAATTTTGGCAATGCTCAAAATATCTTCGATAACTGACAAGAGATGGAGGGCAGCTTTATCAGCCTGGTGCAGGAAGTCCAGCTCTTCTTCGCGCGAATCGCAGAGGTCGTCTTGAATGAGATGAATAGAGCCAATGATGCCGTTGAGTGGCGTTCTTAGCTCGTGGGAGGTGTTGGCCAAAAATTCATTTTTGAGCTGGTTGGCCATCTGGGCGTCTTGCCAGGCGCGGCGCAGCTCCGCAGAGTTTTCTTCGAGTCGTCTTAGCATCCGCTCAATGACAGTGCCGAGGTAGTCTAGCTCCCAGATGTGAGAGCTGTGGGGAGCTTCTTTGAGCTGGGAGAGGTCATCGACATCTTGGGTGTAGCGGATTAGCCGTTCTATCGGTAGGGAAAGGCTACGAGAGACGTAGAGGGCAAGCAAGATACTGGCGATAAATAGGCCGACATTGAGCACGAAGAGCACTTGTCGAATGTCGTTAAGGCCATCTAGGGCTTTCTCAATGGGGGTGACGGCTAGGACGGTCCAGACGCGGTTTTGCTTAGGGCTGACTGGTACTTGAAATCCGCTGTAGCCAGCGAGCCACTCCCGGCCGTCTTCTGGCAGAAAGCCGTACAGGTGAACAAAGTCATCGTTACCTGCTTTGACGTTGCCGATGACGCTGTTGAGCTTGTTGGCGTCGCGCAGGTCGGCAATGTTTCGCCCGATCTGATTGCTGTCTGGGTGGGTAACGATGACCTGATTTTGATCGATGACGACGGTTTCACCCACTAGGGACTGGGGGGCGATGTCCTGTAGCTGATACAGGTACACCTCCATGGCGAGGGTGTAGCGCAGGGTGCCATCTGGGGCGTATACCGGGCTCGCTACAACGAACTGAACGAGGGCTCTGCCTTCTGGCGCCTCCGCCTGGTTGCTGGAGACGACGGAGGCGCTTAGCCCTGGCGAAAAGACGTAGAAGTCTGACTTTTCGACGCTGCCGGTCTGTAGCCAGGGAACCTGCTTCGCCGTTGGCACAATGTGGCGGAGGTTAGCGGAATTTTGTGAGCTTGATTCACGCTCAGTGGGCGCTGTATCAGCTGAGGGCGAGTCAGCTGAGGGCGAGTCAGGCGCTTGGCTTAGACCTGCAGGGTATGTTGTCGTAGCGATTTTCGTGGCGGTTTTATCTGTCACACTGCCTGTGGTCGAAAGACTGGCGGTAGAGGCGTCGATTTGGCAGGTGTTGATGGCAGAGTCTTTAGATTTGGGGGATTTGAGTTCGACGCAGTTGATGGTGTAGGGGGTGACGTCTTGAATGAACTCTGTGAGGATCTGTTCGATAGCGTCGACGTCGCCTGATTGAAAGGCTTCTGTTTCTGCCAAGAGGTCTAGGTTAGCTTTGACGGATTGAATGCCGGTTTCGAGTTCTTCGGCTTTGCGGATGGCGCTGCTGGTGAGGTTTTGCCGGGCTGTGGTGAGTAGGCTGGTGCGTGCTTTGCGCAGGGCTACGGCCTGCCCAATAAATAAGATGGGCAGGCTGAAGGCCAAAATTCTAAGCAGTAGGTTGCGCCGAAATGAGCGCGGATGGTTAGCCATAGCGATGAGCAGGACTGCTCTGGAATATGATTGAGCGGGCGATCGCTTAAATGATGCAGTAGATGACTGTAGTCGGTAGAGGCAGTATGGCAGTATGAGCAGACGTGAATAGTCGCTACCTATTTGGGAGTCGTTGCTCTTGTAGAGTGCCAGCAAGGTGCTGAGGAGTCCGTAAACTTACGGAGCCATAAGAAAATTCTAGGCGCTTAGAGTCTGCTTTTCTGCATTTATCCCTACTCAGTCTATCTGCCTAGTCCGTACCCTTGCTGAGGTTAGCCTGAAAGTTGCGTTCTGCTTTAACAAAGATGAAGAATTACCCCTAGATTACAACTCTGTTTGATGGAGTATGGAAGAGTCAATCATTCAACAGCCTAGTCATCGTTACCGGCCAGAGCGGCAGCCCGATCCGCTACCGGTCTCTCGCCCGCACATCACTGTTGTGCTGGCGATGAGCGCCGATGGCAAAATCACAGATGCAGCCCGATCTGCGGCTCGGTTTCCCTCTGCGGCAGACAAGGCGCACCTAGAGGCTCAGGTTGCTAGGGCCGATGCCACTTTATTTGGCGCGGGGACGCTGCGGTCTTACGGTACGACGCTGTTGGTGAAAAATTCGGCCTTGATAGACCAGCGGCGATCGCGCAACCAGCCCGACCAGCCCATCCATATCGTCTGCTCTGCCATGGGCAAGCTCGACCGCCAGTGGAAGTTTTTTCAGCAGCCGGTCTCCCGCTGGTTGATTACCACTGCGGAGGGCATTCAGCGCTGGCGTGCCGATTCTGATGGGCATCGACCTTTTTGCCAGGTCCTGATTAATGAGCGCCCTTTCAACTGGCACGCGGTAATGCAAGATTTGCGCACGGGCAAGTCTGGTTTGTCTGCGACGACGCAGCGACGGCCGATCAAACGACTAGTGGTAATGGGTGGCGGTGAACTTGTGGCTTCTTTGCTGGCAGATGGCCTAATTGATGAGCTGTATCTGACGGTGTGTCCTCTGCTGATCGGTGGGAAAACTGCCCCAACCCCCGTGAGCGGTTTGGGTTTCGTGCTGCCTAGGACGCCGCAGCTGAAACTTCAGTCGTCAGTTGTAGAAGGCGATGAGGTCTTTTTGCATTACCTTGTTGCGAATGCCGATGAAAAGGCGTTGTCGTGAGGAAAATCCATTGTTTTCAACACTGCTTTCAGAACTTGTTTGTATGGGCATATGCACGGCGATTGAGGCAAAACAGCTGCGCACGATAGAGATTATCGAAGCAGCGACTTCTTTAAAGTTCTATTACTCTATATAGGAGCCCATTATTGAATGTCGACCTGTGTCAACACCCCAAGTGCAGTACACCGCCCGCTGGATGAGTCGTCTGTCTGATATTCCAGCTGAGCAATGGGATGCCATGGCAAAACCACTCGCGACACCAGCGTTTGAGTGGGATTGGCTCAACAATATGGAGACCTCCGGCAGCACGGGGCCTAAAACTGGGTGGCTGCCAAACCATTTGACGCTGTGGAAAGATGAGGTCTTAGTGGCTGCTGCGCCGCTGTACCTAAAGGGGCACAGCTATGGTGAATTTGTGTTTGATCAGCAGTGGGCTGAGCTAGCTGACCGCTTGGGCATTGACTACTATCCAAAACTGTTGGGTATGTCGCCCTTTACGCCTGCTGAGGGCTATCGCTTTTTGATTGCGCCGACGGAGGATGAGGCGACTGTGACACGGGCGATGGTGCAGCTGATTGATGAATTTTGCCTGAAGCACAAGCTATCGGGCTGCAACTTTTTGTACGTCGACCCGGCGTGGCAGGGGCAGATGGAGGCGTTGGGCTTTCATGCTTGGATGCACCATAGCTACGTATGGCAAAACAGAGGCTTTGGTGACTTTAATGATTATCTAGCGCAGTTTAATGCGAATCAGCGGCGCAATATTAAGCGTGAGCGTAAGTCTGTGACGAAGGCGGGCATTCACTTCAAGGTGCATACGGGGGAATCGCTCACTGCGGCGCTGTGCCTGAAGGTGTACGACTTTTATAGTGATACTTGCGACAAGTTTGGCTGGTGGGGGAGCAAATATCTGACCCGAGATTTTTTCCGTCAGCTGTTTCCTGTTTGGAAAGACAAGGTGGTGATTTTTGCGGCCTATACAGAAGACAGTGCGGATCAGCCGGTGGGGTTATCTTTTTGTTTTCGTAAGGGCGATCGCCTCTATGGTCGCTACTGGGGCTCGTTTGAGGAATATAACAATTTGCACTTTAGCGCTTGTTATTACGAGCCGATTGAGTGGGCGATCGCAAACGGTATTCAAACCTTTGACCCAGGTGCCGGTGGCCGACACAAAAAAAGGCGCGGTTTTCCGGCTACGCCAAACCACAGCCTTCACCGTTTTTACAATCCGGCCTTGGGTCAAATTTTAAGCAACTACATCGGTCGCATTAATGACGCAGAGCAGCAGCAGATAGCGCAAATTAATGCAGGGCTCCCGATCAAAGATTTTTCTGATGACATGACAGCAAGTCTTTTGAGCCAGTCCGTACCCTAGATCGAAGGATTTTATGGCTTTTGCGGATGCGTTTGTAAAGATGGATGGGTATGAGAGGCCCTAATGCTGATCGATGCATGAGGTTTGATGAACGCGATCGCATTCCCTTTGTGGCCACGCGCTAAAATGATGGGCCAATCGTAATATCACTTGCTGAGAAGGCCCTGGCATGACGACCGCGACTCCGACCCAAAAATCTGCAGACAGCACAGCCGACAAAATCAAAGCGCTGGCTGCCCTAGACAATCAGCTTTCGAAGCGATACATAGAGCTGGACCCTGCAGGTTATTTTTTAATCTATATCGATGCCGAGGCGGCTTTGATTTGCGCCAAGCACTTTACAAATACGATTAATGACAAGGGGCTGGCCTGCGACCCTGAGACGGGAAAGCCCTTGTGCGTGAATGGAAAGTCGCCCGTGCGCCAAGCAACCCGGCTGTTTACCGGGCGTACGGCAAAAGAGCTGTGCATGAAAATATTTGAAGACAAAAGCAATCCCTGCCCCATTACCTATCTGGACCATGCTGCGTATTTGGGGCGCGAATTTGTCCGGGCTGAGATAGCGCTACTCCATGGAACGGAATACGTACAGGACTGAGCAGGAAAGACTGAGGCAGGCAAATAGGGCTAAATACAGGGCAGAAGTGACTAACAAGGAAGATTTTCAGGAACTCATTACTAGCTATTACAACCCGTTTTGGTCTGTATCCGTACAAAGAATCGGTAAAGTCTCGGCAAGGGTCGTGATTACGGCTGAACAATGGGCACTTTTGAGCACTGGCTAACTTAAAAGCCTTTAGATTTCTTTTATCTATCCCTTCCCCTATTGTTTATCCGGTTAGCCTATGAGCCTTCGAAGGCGGCTATGGTTCGCGGTGGTTTGGGGCTGAAAAATTTGGAGCTAAGAGGAGCTAAGAATGGAGCTGCCGCCCACGAATGCACAATCTGCGTCGCCTTCGGGTTCGCAAGATGTAGGGCAATATGGTGAGCAGCTGGTGTGTCAGTGGCTGGCGCAGAAAAACTGTCAGGTGCTGCATCAGCGCTGGCATAGTCGGTTTGGAGAGATTGACCTGATTGCCAAAGGGCACAGCGGTGAAGGTGCGCTCAGAAGCGAGACGCTGGCTTTTATAGAAGTTAAAACTCGCAGTCACGGTAACTGGGATGCGGATGGACTGATGGCCGTGACTCGCTCGAAACAAAAGAAGCTGCGGATGACGGCGCGCTATTTTTTGGTTCGGCATCCCCATCTTTCTGAGTTGCCTTGCCGTTTCGATATTGCTCTCGTGAGCTGTCTACCTGTCAAGCCCGCTCGTGGACTGAGTTTGCAAATCCCGGGCTGTCAGAAATATGTGACTTTGCAGCGCTATTTGAGAGATGCCTTTTATTAGCAGGGGTGTTTGGCCCGATTGCTCTGGATGACTGTGATGGGAGCTAGGCGAGAGTTTCTGGGCAGTAGCCTAAGCCGGTGACGAACTGCTCTTTGAATTCTTCGATTTCGACGCGGTCGGGTTTGCCGTGGGAGACGACGGCGACCTGGTATCGGCGCATCACATCGACGGCGGACTGGCCCATTTCGAGTGCCCATAGGGCCATGCGGACGCGAAAGCCAGGCTCATAAGGCGTGCCAATCTCGGTGAGGAAGGCTAAAAAGTTTTGCTGTGCCTGTTGGGTTGCGCTGTCGTGAAGCTTAACTTTGACAACCCAGCCGTCAATTTGATGAATGACCGTAATGAACTCAAGGGGCAGCTGCGCAACGCATAGCAAACGTTCGACCACACGTAACGTGAGGCTTGCATTGGCCAAGTAATAGAGGTATTCCATCGTAGGGGTGAGTGGGTGCTACAGTCTTAGATGCCTTAAGCGATCGCTTTTGGCTAGCTTTATAAAAATGGAAAATTTGAAAAGGTAGGCCACTTTTATAAACCACTCGGAATCGAGCTAAGCAGCCGATGAAAAGGCTTGATACTCAAAAATGCTTCAACCTGTGTTTCTGAGCGTTGCTCCCGGTTGATGCGGTGCCTTTTGTAAAATGCTTACTCTCTATTATGACCTACTGACTCCCCGGAATCTGATTCTATATCTGTAAATAACCCGAAATCTGTGACGAGGGGCCTTGGCTTTCTGCTGGGTGAATGAGCTTTATGACGGATAGAACAACTGACGCTTCGAGCATAGACGACCGAGACTACGAGCTAAGTGCTTATCGTTATGATTTGCCTACGTCAAGGATTGCTCAAAATCCGGTCGTTCCTCGCGATCGCGCCAAACTGCTGGTTATAGATGGTGCTAGCACGCATCAGCACAGTCATTTTTATGAGCTGGGCAGCTGGCTGAGACCGGGTGATGTGCTCGTGCTCAACAATACGCGCGTGATTCCGGCGAGGCTGTATGGCCGGAAGGCGAGCGGTGGGGCGGCGGAGGTGTTACTCATAGAGCCTATAGACGGCGAATGCTGGCTGGCCTTGGTGCGGCCGGGCAGGCGAATTCAGCCGGGGGTGGAAATTTTGTTTTGCGATGAGTCTGAGACGCCGTTGCTAAAGGCGATTGTGCGATCGCGCGATGAGCCGACGGGAGGGCGTATCGTTCAGCTGGTTGCTTTGGCTGAGGGGTCGATTGACGGTCTCATTCATCGTTTAGGTCAGGTGCCTTTGCCGCCATACATCACGCAATCGAATGCTTTGCCGGAGCAGTATCAAACGGTGTATGCCCAGAAGAAGGGTGCGATCGCAGCCCCGACCGCTGGGCTTCACTTTACCGAAAATCTATTGACTCAGCTTGCTGAAAAAGGTGTTCAAACGACTGAAATCACGCTGCATGTCGGTATTGGCACGTTTCGTCCGGTGGAAGTGACAGATATTAAAACCCACGAAATGCATGAAGAACGTATCGAGGTGTCGGCAGAAACGGTGGAAAAGATTCTGCAAACTAAGGCCAATGGTGGCCGGGTCATTGCTGTGGGCACGACCTCTACTCGGGCCCTAGAAGGTGCGTTTGCAGCATGCGGCGAGCTGAAGGCCTACAGCGGTAGGACCGACGTGTTTATTTATCCGGGCTATCAGTGGCGGGTGATCGATGGTTTGATTACGAATTTTCACTTGCCAGGGTCTAGCCTATTGATGATGGTGAGTGCGTTGATTGGACGGGAGCGGCTAATGGCAATTTATGAGGATGCGATCGCACAAAACTACCGCTTCTACTCCTTTGGTGACGCCATGCTGATTTTGCCTGACGCAGTGATCGACACATCTGCTGGTGTTTAGACGTTCCTTTGCTTTTTAGTCCCGACGATTCGTGACGCAGGTTTAGCCATCGCCTTTCAAGGCATAAACTAAAATCTTGGATAGCTCTTCCAAATCAGCAGGCACACGATACAAATCTAGATCTTGTGTGACCTGCCGGGTACTTCGATCAAACTGGCCAAATTGCCAAACATTACCAGTTGAAATGGCACCCTGTAGGATGGGTTGCTCTGAGTCTATCCACTGGTCTAGGGCGATCATTTCAATAGCTAGCTGCACAAAGCCACGTTCAAGATCTTCATTTTTAGCTTCTACAACGATGAACTGCTGATTATTTTGCAAGAGATAATCTAGCGAGCCCTTGAGCTGATGGCTAACGGCCACAGGATACTCTACGTTTAGTACGGCTTCTGTATAGTGCAAAATATCTGTGAGTACGGGCGCAATCAAAAATTCTCGCCTTGCCATTTCGCTAGTTAGGCTCAATCGTGGCAGGCTTTCTTCTATCCTTGTTTTAAGATCCTTGAGGCGGTCGAGCTCTCCTGTGTAGCGAGGTAGCCGTAATGAGCAGCGCTGAAGCGACACGTCAAAGTACGCCAAAATGTCTTTCGGTGCAAAGTTCAGTTTGAAGTAATCCGAAAATGTATATGACTGCTCTGGCTGGATAATGACAGCTCTGGGCATCGTGCTAATCCTGAAGGATAAAGTTTTATGTTGTCTAAGAATATTTTAGTGGTTGGTGCGAGTCGAGGAATTGGCGCGGCTGTAGCGCAGCACTTTCATCAGCAGGGCCATCATATTTATGCGGTTTCTCGGACGCAGGCCATCGTAGGCAACTGGATTGCTGCAGACATCTCTACCGCTGCTGGCATTCAGCAAGTCGTTGAAACGATTGGCGCGAATCCTCTAGATGCCCTACTGTATATGGGTGGCGTTTGGGAAACGAATGCCTTCACAGACGCCTTTGATTTTCAGGCTAGCCCGGGTGCAGAAACCCGCTTTGTGCTGGCTGTTAATGTGATCGCGCCGATTGAGCTGACAAAGGCGCTTGCACAGAACTTATCGATGACTGACAACCCAAGAGCTATTTAC
>JBCBFY010000012.1:0-69242 GCA_038527325.1 Cyanobacteria bacterium J06614_10 | reverse complement strand
TTCGATCTGCGGTGATGGTTTCCGTCCCCTTGCGGGGTAGTGGAATTTGAACCCCCTACCTTTGAAGGCCTTACAGAGAGCGCTTTTCAGAACTCAAATTCGTGGGGGTCTTATTTGTATGACTGCAATTAAGAATCAATCTCAACAAAGTGGCTTCTAAATGGGTTGAAGCCCTTTCGTATCAATCGATTCCCTAGGGTCAACGTAATTATTAGGATTTCAAGGTTCAAAAGGCCCCCACGAATTTGGAAGCTTGCGCACATACTAGCCCTCATATCAGCGAATGTCGATAGTTCAGGGCCTTTCTTTACGGTTTTTGACAAAATACGGAGAGCTGGACAGTAGCCTACACCAGCTCTCCATCGCTAAAACCTTCCCTGCGAGAGGCTCTTAGAGCTTACGACTCCGATGTCGCTCCCATCGCCGCCGCCAACCGCAAAATTTCCCTCACCACACCACTCTTCCCCCGAAAATTCAAAAGCACAACGTCCCCCGCCAAACCTCCCGATTCCTTCAGCCCCTGTACCGCATTCGTCAGCGAATGATTCATATACCCCGTCACAATCACAGTCAAATCACACCGCTCCAGCTTCCCCTTCAGCACCCGCTGCGATAGGCTCTTCTCCCACGTCGGCGGCACCTCTACCCACTGCTTTAGCCCATAGTCATCTACCAAGGTCTTAATCACCTCTCGCCGCGTCGCATCATGACCACCCACAATGCCCAGCTTCACCGCCGACAAGTCAGGTGCCGGCAGCGCCTCGCCCTCTACCGGACCTGAGATCAGCCGAGACTCTCCAATGTCCGACTCATCACACTGGGCGATATACAGCAGCAGCTCATCTACCTGCTGCTCTAGCTCCCACACCCGCAGCTGCAAATCATCATACTCCCTAGCCAGTCCGGTATTCGTGCGCTTTAGCGCATTGATTTCCCTGTCGGCATAGCGGAGCAAATCGTCCGTCTCTTTTCGCAGCTGATGGTAATCTGCCCGTAGCGTTGCCAGCCGCTGCACAAGCTGATCATTCACCTGCCGCTCATACCCCGACAGCCCCCGGTACAAGTCACTCAGCGATCGCCGCACATCACACAGCGACCCCCTCAACCCTCGAACCCGGACCTTTCTTAGTGGCTTCATAAGCTCACACATCTCCTGCATTTTTCAAGAAATCAAAAACTAAAGTCGTCATGCCCTCGACAATTAGACGGCAAAGCAAAAGTAAATCCTCCCTTGGTCTACAGCGTATACACAAAGTGAGAGAGAGCCTAAAACAGGCTATTTACCTATGTTGCGGACCCACCCCGACCTTCGCTGCGCTCCGGCCACCCCTCCAGAGGGGATGCTTCATCGGCTAGGAAGTTGTTGGTGATCGATTTACAGCACACTAAAACTCTCATCTGAAGTAAATCCCCTCTGGAGGGGTGGCGCGCAGCGACGGGGTGGGTTCCCCTACGCCGCCAGCTGCACAATAATGCTCGACACCCGCACCAGCTCGCGAATCTCCTTCAAAATGTCACCGTACAAATCGCCATGGATCTGCCCGTCTTCAGCCGATAGATACCCCCCTTCAGCGGCAAACCCAAGCCACGCCTGCACCTTTTCTGCCAGCACCTCAGCCGCCGCCAGACTTTCCAACAGCTGCGGCTGACATTGCCGGTAATCCCAGGCCTGCGCCAGCAGCGCACACACCTGCTCCGCTGCTTCATTCAGCTTCGCCACCAAAGGGCTCTCCTCTTCAGTCAATGGCGGCAGCACCAGCACCAGCCGCACCGACTCATTAAACGCCAGCTCGTAGGCCAGCAGCTCCCCGTAGCAATCTGGCCGATAGCTACCCGCATACAATACTGAAACCTTCTGTTGCATCTTCTGTTGCATCTTCGCCCGCTCCTTAAACAATAAACGCCACATCATCCACTTCTCGCTCCGGCTGCATCCCCATCACCGTCACCATCTTTCGATACCGCGGCGACATCGGATAAAACCGCACCTGGTCCTCACCTTCATCGATATATTTCGCCAGCTTCTTATTCAACATTTCTCGTTGGTCAGGCGTCAGCACACATTCAAAAACAGACTTCTGAACGCGCATACCATAGCCCTCCAAGATGCTGGCAACCTTGTTGCGCCGCTTGTCGAGCACAACGTCATAACAAACCAAATAAAACATGGTTTTACTTCTTCCACTTCATCGGCCTGTACTCCGCCCGCTCACCCGAAATGCACGCCGCATACTCCCACACCTGCAGCTCAAAGCACCGCCGCAAGCTCACCTTGTACCCCGTGTGCGGATGCACCGTTTCCGATTGCAGCTTCTCTTCCCAATGCTTGAGAAACCGCTTCAGCCCATCAGGATGCAAATACACGCCGCCACGGCCATCGGGCGGTGTAAAGTCTTCTTCAGAGTAAATTTTGGAATTGATCAGGTAAGCGACCAGAGAATCTACAACCATCGCTCGGAATTCTTCAACCAGATCGCACACTAAAGAAGGGCGATTGGGCCTAGGCGTGTGCAGGTTACCAAAATGCGTATGCAGACCAGAGGCTTCCGTCATGGCATGCACATTCTGAGAGAGCAAAGTGTAGCCCAAGCTCAGCAAACTGTTGGTCGGGTCGGTGGGCGGACGCCGGGTCCGCTTCTCAAATCTAAAGGGCTCTCTCAATTGCGATCCATAGGCCCGAAAGTACAGGTTTGCACCATGGCCTTCATAGCCCATCATCACTTCAACCGTCTCTGCAGTCGGCACCTTCTTGATCAGTGCAGCGATTTCCTTGATAGCCTTACTGGCCAGCTCAGTCTTACGCCGTTGGTTTAGCCGCATCAGTAGCTTGCGCGAATTGTGTAGCTTGCCAACCACAATGTTCTGCGCCTGCTGCCGAACAAACGCCTCATCTTGGCACTTCGCCACCTGCGCAATCAGGTAGTCAATCTTCGCCTGTCCTGTCGTCTCTAGCCGCCCAAAGTAACGCCCCTTATTCGACAAATACAACAGCGGAATCCGCCGCTGCAGCGCCAGCCGCACCGCCCCATGAGACACCGTGCAAGCGCCAAAGAGCACCACATGGGTAATATTGTTCGCCGGAATGCTAATCCGCAGCTCCCGCTCACAAAACACCTGAAACTGCTGATGGCGCACCCGCAAATACGCCCCTTGCTCCGTCACATACAAAGTCGTCATTCCATCCCTCCAATATTCATTCTTATTGACTGTGATCTTTCGCTTCGGCCGCTTCACAAGGCTGCAAGCCTTCGGCGGCCCATAGGCTGGTCTCAGGGCTGGCTTCGCAGCTGTCTTCTCCCTCTTTTTGCTAGACCAGGTCCGCACCGGTGCGACCACCTTTTGCGCCTGAAACTCGTGCCCCAGGAAGGTAAACCCCTCATCCGGCGCCACAATCCGCGTCTTCTCCGGGTTCAGCACCAGGTAAATATCCTCTAGCCAGTCGTGCATCATCCCCAGAAACCGAGTCGCCTGCAGATAGCTCTGACACACCGCCACGCAGTCATCTCCGTAGCGCACCAGCGGAATTCCCGCCGCCTGACACCGCCGGTCAAACTCACTCAGATACAAGTTCGCCAGCGCCCCCGAGAGAATCCCCCCTTGCACTACGCCCTTGTTTGGCCGGTAAAACTGCCCTTGCAGCACCATCCCAGCCTTCAGCTGCTGCTCAATCAGCCGCACCTGCCCCGGCGCAATCTTCAGCCGCTCCAGCTGACCCAGTAGCACCCCCCAAGCCAAATTGTCAAAAAACTGCTGAATATCTGCCTTGATCACCCAGGCAGGCTGCGGCCCATAGCGCTTCATCACCTCATCCACCGCGCTGTAGATGGAGAGCCCTGGCCGGTAGGCAAACGATCTGTTGCTAAACGCCGCCTCCAGCCGAGGATAAATCGACTGCAACAAATAGCGCTGCACAATCCGATCCTTCACCGTAGACAGGCCAATTAGCCTTTCGCCAACCTTCTGCCCGCCCTTCTTCTTCGCCACATAAAAGCCCTTCGCCGGGCTCGCCGCATATACCTCGCGCCGCATCTGCCGGTGCATGTGCGACAGTTCTTCTTTCGCCACCCCTGCAAATAGCGCCGTCGTTATCCCATCAATGCCCGCCGCCGGACTACCTCGCTGCACAAGGCCCCAAGCCGCGGACAAATGCTCTGCATAAACCTGCATTCGCATTACCTCATTTCGTTGACAAATTCATCTTGCCAACGCCCTACCTGAGGTCAGACCTGAGCACTGCCTGAGTTCGTGCCTGAGTTCGGCTCTGCTATACTTCTAGGCAGCATTGTCGAATGTATAACCCCTGTCAGCTATGACATTCACCCCCATTCGCTACAAGACATACCTGGAGTACATACAGGCTGACATTGGTCCAGACAAAACCTGTCGCCTACTGAGTAATGGAGAGGTCATCCAGTTGCCACCAGAAGACGATGAAAACATTGTCATAGCAGACGAATTCGCTGAATTAATTAGACGGCTTTCCGGAAATAGGAAGCTAGTGAGAACCTCCTCTACAGAAATTCAGGTTCATCCAGTTGGCGATAAATGCGTCAATCGCATTCCAGATCTGGTCGTTCTTCGCCCTGAACACAGGCAGCTCTTTGCCAAGCTCACAAAAAGCGCCATCCTTTTCGAAATGCCGCCACCGCTGCTAGTTGCTGAAATCGTCAGCCCTGGCAATGACCATGGCAACAACTACCGCCGCGACTACGATTGGAAACGCCAACAATACGAATGGTGGCAAATACCCGAATATTGGATCATTGACCGACACAGAAACCAAGTCGTCATCTTTACCCTCCAAGCAGACACCTACCAAGAACAGCGCTATGCAGAGGCAGACATCATCACCTCATCCGTCTTTCCCACGCTGAAGATCGTCACTAGCAATCTTCTCTCTGGCAACCTCCTCTAATATCCTCTCAACCGCTCACTTCATCATTCCTTGTTCATCATTCATCCCTTTCTCCCGTGCCTCGCTCCATCTGCGTACACCCTAATCACAAACCCACCATCGCCGCCGCCTTCAAGCGCAACGGTATTCACACCCAAGGCCAGCTAGCTAGCCAGCTCTGGATAGCGCTCTCCACCGTCAACAACTTTTGCCGGGGTATAAAAGTCTCCGTCTCCAAATTTGAACAAATTTGCGAAGCCCTTGGCCTAGACTCCAGTGAAATCACCCTCCCCCCAGAAATTCCCAACTCCCAAACCCCCAAATCCCTAAGCCCCCAGACCCCTTCCACCCTTTCCTACAATATTCCCTTCTTCGCCTACGACGACTTCTGGGTAGGCCGCGACCAGCTCACGACCGACCTCCTCTACAAACTCACCACCCACTGCCGCCTCCTACTCCTCACCGGCATCTCCGGCATCGGCAAAACCGCCCTCTCCGAGCGCCTAACCCTAGCACTTCATCCCCCCACCCCCCCAACCCCTCAACCCCCTACCCTCCCATTCACCCACACCCTCCAAGAAAACTTCGACAACCCCGAGCAGCCCACAGACTTTGCCAGCTTCGCCGCCCGCCTACTAGAAAGCTGCCATCAACCCGTCACGCCCGAGGAGCGATCGCAGCCCTCCCTGCTCACCCGTCGCCTCGTCACCTACCTACAGTCACACCCCGTCCTGATCTTGGTAGACTCACTAGAACAAATCCTCCAAGGCAACCCAACAGAAGGCTGGAGCGAATTTCAAGACGATGGCTATGTCAGATTTTTCAAAGCTATTCTGGCCAGCAACCAGTGCCCAAGCCGCGTCATCATCACGTCGCAAGATTTGCCACCCGAACTAGACGAAATCGGCGATCGCTATGCCAACTTTTGGCACTGCCAACCCCTCAAAGGCCTCACCCCAGAAGAACAACAGCAGCTATTTGATAACACTGGCTTTGCAGGCACTGACCAGAGCGCCACCGACACCCTCACGCGGATTGGCAGTGCTTACGAGGGCCACCCCTTAGCCCTGCGGACCATTCTGGGAGAAATCGGCGATTCTCCCTTCTTTGGCAACGTCGCTGCCTACTGGAATCGCTACGGCCACGAAATTGAAGCGGTTGAAAAAGCCCTTGCCGAAGCTGCTGCGGGCCAAGCGGTCGGCACTAACGACAAATGGCGACTCGCTAGCTTCACCCGCGCCCTCCGCCGCAAAGTGCAGGCCCGCCTAGAGCACACCCTCAGCAGACTCCGCCAAGACGCCCGCTACGCCTATATCTTGCTTTGCGAAACCTCCGTCTACCGCTGCCCCGTCCCCGAAGAGTGGTGGCTCAGCCATCTAGAAGACTGGGCCTCGGCGCCCCACAGCCCTCAGACCGATGCCGACTTTCAGGCCACGCTCGATATTTTGCGCGATCGCTACCTCATCGAAGACTACAGCCTAGGCTTACTACCCACCTTCAGCCTGACAGACTTTGCACTCAATGGCCTCGACCACACCGAGTTTGAAAGTTCGAACGTGCTGGCGATGGGCGCCTCTGAATTTGAAAATCAACCGAACTTACCCGCTGTAGATGCTGAAGTCAAGCTGATTGCCGAAGAGCTATGGCAGGGAGAATCTTTTCTCAATGAAGACTTTGTCTTAGACAATCTGCAGACCCAGCTGCAAAGCAAAGACTACGGGGTCGTTCATTTAGCGACCCACGCAACGTTTTCTTCAGGAGACCTAGAAAATTCCTACATTCAGCTGTGGAATGATCAGCTATCGCTCAGCGATATGGGTGATCTGCAGCTAGATGAAGCCGATATCAGCCTGATTATTCTCAGTGCTTGCAGCACGGCCTTGGGTGATACCGGCTCGGAATATGGCTTTGCAGGGTTTGCTGTGAATGCAGGCTCACAGTCTGCGCTAGCTAGTCTGTGGCCCGTCAACGACGAAGGCACCCTAGGCTTCATGGCCCAGTTTTACACAGAACTCAGAAACGCCCCAGTTAAAGCCGACGCTCTGAGGGCGGCACAGCTGCAGATGCTCAGCGGTGAAGTTGGCATCAATGATGGCGTTGTCTATGGCCCGGGTGGGGATGCGATCGCAACCCTACCCACGCTGGCCGAAAGTGGGCGCTGGGACTTTTCCCACCCGTTTTACTGGTCGGCCTTTACGATGATTGGCAGCCCTTGGTAGAGCTGAGATCGCTCTCATAACCCGTGCTTACCAGACGCGCCATTCTTCCCAATCGAGGTTGAAGATGGAGGTATCTGGAAAGGCGGTGGGGTTGCCATTGGCATTGAGACGCTGCTGCAGGGCCTCTAGCTGAGGCTCGCGAGAGGGCAAATCATCAACGAGCTCGTAGGGCAAAATGCCGTTGGAGAGGACAAAATCGATGGTGGTGCCAGCCGCCGCACCGACCGACCATTCAAAGGAGTGCACCCGGTAAGCGGCAGCGGCAATGTTGCTCGTGGCGATGGTTTTGCCTGCGATCAGCAGATTGTCTATTTGCTGGGGAATCATTGCTCGCAGAGGAATTTGGCCAGGATAGGCTTGGCCATGGGCTTTGCGAATGTTTTCTCGCTCGGTGTTGCCGGGGGCTTCTGGCGGAGACTGGGTGAGGCAGGGGTGGAAGTCGATAGCATACTGGGCAATGCCAACCGAGTCTGGATAAATGGTGGAGCGCGATCGCCGCATAATATCGGCAGCAGGCACATCGTCATCAATCACAGCGACAGTATTTAGCCCTGCCAAGTTGCGCCATAGCTGCAGGTAGCGATCCGACCCGAGCGACTCTTTGTAGTAGTCATCGCGGAAGTCAGCTCGGGAAATATCAATTTCATTGACCCTGAAGCCATCGGGGTGGCCGTAGGCCGGGCGCCCGACGATGCGGCGAGCTTCTCGAATGTAGGGAAACTTAGACAGGCCATGGGCCGTCCCCATGGGTGCCTCTAGTCCAGAAATAAATAGATGATTTGGGTTTGGCTCCTTCACGTCTGGGCCGAGCTGAGAGTCTGTATCGCCCGCCACCAGCCAATGGTAGTAGCTAAACGCATTTTCCTCTGCCTTCCTGAGCGCATCTACCCGCAGCCCGCCGAGCCAGCCACCCGGCTCTAGCTGACCGGTCTCCGCTAGCTGAACATCGCTCAAGATGAGATTGTCTTCCGCAGTACCGGGCCGGTAGTCATTTCCCCAGGTCCAGTTCTGCATAGAAATGTCGCCTGGGATAACGGCTGATACACCAAACTGTCGCTCTTTTGGCCGAGGGCCAGGGGCGGAGATGCGCCGGTAGGTAAACACGTAGTCGAAGTAGTCGTTAGTATCGCGGGGGCGCTCGTAGCTAAAGTAGGGCGCGTACTGGTCGTAGTAGCTGGGTTCGGGCTGGGGCTGGGGGTCTGCAGTTCGCTCCATGCCAAAGGTGTAGGTAAAGCCCTGCACGCAGTACGGATCGCCCGTTTCGGTCGGAGAGGAAGGATTGAGCGCTGAGCGGGGGTCTAGGCCTAAGTCGTAGGGCACTCCCGAAAGGGCAATCACTTCGCCCGTTTCGGTCGCTTCGACCACATACCAGTCAGCAGGGCCTGCCGCTTCTACCTCTGCCTCAGCAGGCACAAACTGAATGACGCGCTTGCTAAATCGGTCGGAGTCTTCGTATTGGTAAATGTCTAAAAATTTCTCGGAGAGCAGCTCTGTGTTTAGCGGTGGCGTGTCGGGTTGAGGGCTGTGTTGAATGGCGATCGCACTATCAATCATCCGGCCATCTGCGCTCAGCGCCACTTCCTTTACCACCGTAGAAGGAAACCACTTCAGCTCACCACCGCCCTGCTTCGCCGCATCCGCCAACATATCGGACAAAATATCATGGGCATCCCTAGGCAAAAAGCAGGAAACGCTCACCCAGCATCCGCCCGGATTCAGCTCACCATAGAAATCCTCGATCCGACTGCGAAGCTGCTTGTAGCCATCTGCATAAAAGAGGAGCGATCGCTGCTTCTGGGCTTCATCTAACGCCGAAGTGCCCTGAGACGAAATCTGCCCACCGACCCAATCTGTCAGCTCCGTCATGCAAACCGTTCGCCCGGCTAGCAAACTCTCATAGGCCGTTGATGTTCCCGACAAGCCACCGCCCACAATGAGGACCTCGCACTCCACCGTTTCATCCGGCACAACTGCAGTCGACTGAGCCGACACAGACAATGGACGAGCAAAGGAAAAAGAAAAAACAGTCAGTACACCACTCAAGAAACCGGACGTGACGCGACGCATAGGAAAGCTAGCCATGGCAAAGAAATGAAAAACCGCTAAAAAGTATAGCTTTTGAAAATTTACACTTATGACAAGGAGGAAACAGAGTGTCTCGCAGCAGCGCGAAACCCAGACATAACCACCAAAACACCCAGTAGAACAATGCTATTTGATGCAAAAAGCAACTTGCCCCAAAAGCCACATAAATAAATAGCCTCTTTAGATAGCACTTCGTCAAGCCACTTTAGAGCGGTTGTACTGTATCAGTTTTGCAGGGTGGCGCAGCAGGGTCCGCACACTTCAGCGGTGTACGATAGGATGCAACCCGAATGAAACCAGATGGGTTACTGCAGGTAGGTTCCGATGCCTGGTCTGTCCGCCCCCAAACCGCATCCCCCAAACCGCATCCCTAAGTTAGCCATGTCGCAGCGCCTCCTATACATCAGCAATGGTCACGGTGAAGACAATCACTCTTCGCACATCATTCGCACGCTGCGAGCCATCCGCCCCTCGCTCGACATCGCAGCGCTGCCCATCGTGGGAGAAGGAAACGCCTATCGCAATATTGATGTGCCAATTGTCGGACCGACCTACACCCTGCCTTCGGGCGGGTTTACCTACATGAACCGGCTCAGGCTCTTAGATGATATTCGCGCCGGGCTGCTCACCATGACCTGGAAACAGTATCGGGCCATGAAGCGCTATGCCAAAGATGTCGACTTTGTGGCGGCAACGGGCGACACCATCGGTCAGGCATTTGCCTATCTGAGCGGCAAACCATTTGTCTCCTTCATTTCACCGCTGTCGGCGATGTATGAGGGCCGGTTGAACATGGACCTCATTCTGTGGCAGCTGCTCAAGTCCGACCGCTGCAAAGCCGTCGCAACCCGAGATGCCTATACCGCACAAGACCTACGCCAGCAGGGCTTAGACAAGGTACACTTCGGCGGCATTCCTTCTTTGGACCGACTGAAGCCGAAGGAAAAAGATTTGCAGCTTGCCGATGGAGACAAGATGGTCGCGTTGCTGCCCGGCTCTCGAACCACTGAAGCCGTGCGGAACTTTAAGCTGGAGATGCAGCTGGCGCTAGAAACCGCTCAGCTAAATCCTCAGCTCCAGTTTCGAGCGGCCCTCGTGCCCAGCGTCATGGCAACCGTTGCCCAAATTGCCAAGGAAGAGGGCTGGACCCATATCCAGCAAACATCAGGTGACGAAAGTAGACGCTGGGTGACCCTAGAGAAAAGCAGCACGGCAGACTACCCACAGCCTGTCAAAATTCTCTGCTACAGTGACGCTTTCAGCGACATCGTTTGCCGCACGCAGCTAGTCGTAGGCATGGCGGGGCTCGCGGTAGATCAGGCGATGGCCATTGGCAAGCCCATTGTGCAGATTGCGGGCGAAGGGCCACAGTTTACCTATGCCTTTGCGGAGGCGCAAGATAGGCTACTCGGGCTCTCTGTGCAGACGATTGGCCAGCAGGCTGCAACACCTGCCATTCTCAGAGAGGCCGCTCAGTGCATCGTCAAAACTGTAGAAGATGAAGACTATTTGGCAGCCTGCGTCGAAAATGGGCAGGCCCGGTTTGGTCCATTTGGGGCCTCTGCTCGAATTGCCAACTTAATTTTGCGGCATTTAGACGAGGCGATGGGAAATGAGACTGCGGGGGCGGCGTCTCAGCGGCGTGAAGGTGCGATCGCTTAACACCGTCAAACCGCCAGCAATTTCAGTTGGCCCATTTCAATCGAAAATATTCAAGACCAGGCAAATTGGTTTAATCAAAAGAACGCTGTGAAGAGTGCTGCTGTGAAAAATTTGAAGGTCCAAGCATCGAAGCTCAAAAAGTCGAAGACGCAACACTCCAGCTACCGCTACCTCTGGCCACTGCTCAAAAAACAAAAACACTTTTTCGCAATCACCTTTGTGTGCGTCTGCGGCTATGTGGTCACCCAGGCGATTGTTCCACAGCTAGCCAAGCAGGCCTCTACCTACATCAGTCAGGGCGACGTGCGCAATACCGCCTACTGGCTAGGGCTGGCTTTTTTAGATTTTGCCATTCAGAGCGCTTTTTTGTACGGTCAGCGGGTCAGCGCCACCCATGCGTCGCTCAATGTGGTGCTCGATCTGCGCAAGCAGGTCTATGCAAACCTGCATCGGCTGGGCATCGACTATTTTGCCAGAGCCCAGACGGGCGACCTGACCTACCGCCTGAGTGAAGATGTCGACCGGGTGGGAGAAGTCATTTTCAAGATGTCTCAACAGTTTGTCTCCTGCGTGTTTCAAATTGTTGTTCTGACCGCCTACATTATTTATCTAAACTGGCAGCTGTCGCTGACGGGTGTGCTCATCGCACCAGTGATTGCATTGCTAATTGGTCAGTTTGGTAAGCGACAGCTGATTCTCTCTCGCAAAAATCAGACCGCGATTTCAGAACTCTCTTCTCTAGTTACCGAGGTGTTTAGCAGCATTCGGATTGTGCAGGCTTTCGCCGCACAAAAGTATGAACTGGGTCGATTTTCAAAAGCAGCGAAGCGCAACCGAGATACACGGTTTCAAAGCGAGTACCTCACCTCGCTGCAGTATCCGGCAGTAGGGCTCCTGCAGGCGCTGAGCATCATGCTGTTTTTTCTGCTTGGCGCCTGGCAGATCTCAACCGGTCGGCTGAGTGGTGGCGACTTTGTAGCCTTTCTCACGGCGGTGGCAATTTTGGTAGCGCCGATTGACCTGTCTATCCAGCATTACAACCTATATAAGCAGACAGAAGCTTCGGCAGATCGCATTTTTGAGCTGATGAATTTGAGGCCAACGCTCGTAGAAAGAGAAGATGCGATCGCACTTCCCCCGATCACAGGCAAAGTAGAATATCGCAACGTCAGCTTTGGCTACAGCAAAGGCGACAGCATAGAGCCCATTCTCACAGACCTAACTCTGACAGTTCGCCCTGGCGAAGTGATTGCCCTTGTAGGCCCTTCCGGCGCCGGAAAAACAACCATCATCAATCTGCTCGCTCGCTTTTATGACCCTCAGGCAGGGCAAGTGCTGGTCGATGGAATCGATATTAAAACAGTAACTATTCCAAGCCTGCGCCACCAGATTGGCACCGTGCCCCAAGAGACAGCCCTATTTTCTGGCACGCTGGCCCAAAACATTGCCTATGGGCAAACAGAACTCGACTATGACGCCATTGAAGCAGCTGCCAAGGTTGCCAATGCCCACGACTTTATCAGCCGCTATTCTCAGGGCTACCACACCTGGGTAGAAGAGCGTGGCAACAACTTTTCGGGCGGGCAAAGGCAGCGAATTGCGATCGCACGTGCCATCCTGCTCAACCCTAGAATTCTCATTTTGGACGAGGCCACCAGCGCCCTAGACCCCGAATCGGAAGCACTCGTGCAAGAGGCTCTAGAGCGTGCCATGAAAAATCGCACAGTGTTTATGATTGCTCACCGGCTGAGCACGGTTCGTCAGGCAGACCGCATTCTCTTTTTAGAAAAAGGAAAAATTTTAGAATCTGGAACTCATGCGGAACTGCTCGCAAAAGGTGGCCGATACGCCCAATTCCACAGTCAGCAGTTTGATACGACACAGATTGAAACCACAGTAGGCTAGTGCACCAAGCGAGTACACTGCAATGCGTCGCTCTGCGGTTCGACGTCGTACCCGATCTCAATGCGCAAAGAAAAACCGACACTGCGCAGCACAAGGGGGAGACAGCGCAATGTCGGCAATAGGTGCGAGGAACTTATCACTCCTATGCAGATATACTGAACCACCCGTTTGACATTCCTGTGACAGCGGCATGAAGGTTTTGTCACAAGGCGCTGAAGATAAACAAAAACACGCCAGCATGAGCGACTCTCAAGCCGTCATAGACAGCAGCGACAGACAAGAGATAATCAGGTCAATCAAAAATAGAGAAATCCAAGCCATCACCACCGCAGAGGTAGCAGATTGGCCCACGCCACGGCCGTGTAGAGCAGAGGTTAGCCCGCGGCTGCAGCTAGCCACAGCAATCACACAGCCAAAGATCGCCGCCTTCGACAGCACCAAGAGCACGTCCTGCACGCTCAGATAGGAACGCACCCCATCTAAGAACGTATCCATCGACAGATCGTAGGTGTAGGTGGTGAACAGGCCACCGCTAGCCACCCCCAAGAAGAGTGCCAAAATCGTCAGCACGGGCAGCATAATCGCGCAGGCGAGTACCCTCGGCATCACCAAATAGTCAATGGGGTCAGTGCGTAGCATCTTGAGCGCGTCAATTTGCTGCGTGAGCTTCATAGCAGCAATCTCTGCAGCAAACGCAGACCCCACCTGACAGGCCAGCACGCCTGCCGTCAGCAGCGGCGCCAGCTCCCGGCAGTAAGCTGCCGCAAAGGCACTCCCCAAAGAGCTAATCGCACCAAACCTCGCCATTTCGCGGGCCGTTTGAATACCAAAGATAATGCCAGCGCAGAGATTGGTGACCACCACCGGTGCCAAACACCGAGGCCCTGCGCACATTAAATAGTCCATAATCTGCCGCTGGCCCCAACGACCTCGCAGCAGGCGATGCATTACCTGCCCGCCCAAGAGCAGGGCCATGGCAGAGTGGTAGATTGGGTTGTCAGCTTCCTTGATATGAACAGGTCGCTTAGCGGGGCGAGGCGCCCTGAAGCGGTCGGGTGACGCATCCATAAATTGAGACAGCCGCTGAGAAAACCTCCAATCAGCCTTGACCATCGCTTCCGACTCTCCTTTGATTTACGGCGTAGGTAATTGTGAACAGACCACTGACTCGTGCAAAGGTGGATGTGGCAATTCCTGCTTTGACACTGGTGTGGCAGGTTTAGCTTGCCCTGAAGGCCGAGCAATACGTAAACTTCACAAAGATTGCTTACATAGATCACAATTCAATTTTAGGTAGCTGATTGCAAGGTACCGAAGAATTTTGTTGTCTACGACCACATCTCAGCAATTTCTTATCTAGTACATAAGCCTGCTTGCTTGAATAGTACATAGAAAAGCACCGAGCGCCCGTAAGCGAATAGGTAATTTAATGTCCGCTACAACGCGCCAATATCAAGCATTGGGTGTAAATGAGGCGCTAAGCTGACGCAGGTAAGCATAAGGCAGCAGCTGCGCTAAATAGGGTTATGTACTATGCTGTAGCCAGCAAGTAGTACATAAAGACTAAGTATTTTCCGGCTTTTATGCGTTTTGTTTTCGCTTTTGAAAACGCCGTGAAAGCCCTTCCCTGACTAAGTTTCAAGCATTCATAAAAAGCTTAGATGTATTAACCAGGTCTTAAATTACCAAGTATTTTTGTTCTAGTAGGGTTATTTTTCCATCGAGTTGTAGTACACTTGTACCAACAAGCGATGAGGGCGCTTCTTTTAGTTCATGCGTCCTGAGATATGAAAAAAACCGAAATGGAACTACAGGCTATCCGAGAAAAACTAGCGATGCTTCAGGCCGAGCAACCTGTCGCTGACGTGGCAGCTGTGCCATGGTCTTCACCGCAGCAGGCTGCTATGCCCCTTTCTCAGCCTGTCCAACCATCTCAACCGACAACTGAAGCCACGCCTCAGGCCCTCGCCATTGCCGCCCTCAAGCAGCGTTCCAACAATCAGAGCACTCATCAGGCTCAGAGTTCGAACGGTTATCGCCAAGAGGCAGATAAGCGGATGGGGGAGCTAATCTCTCAAGAAATATACCGGCTTGAAGTCATGGCTCAAAATATCAACGAGCGATCGCAACAACAAGCCGCAGAGATATTAGCCATGAAGCGCTCAGCCCAGCAGGCCGCAGTCGCCCTACGTCGCCATGGCATCCACGACCACCCTCAGCTAGATATCATTGAGCAGTTTTTAGAACCCTATCCTTCTGCTGCTGTTCCTCGGCTAGAGCGCAACAGCTCTGGCGAGTTTTGCCTCACCCACGCCACTATCAATTTGCACTCAGCTGAGCAAGAAGCCGCCCATACCGCGCAAACGCTCCGCAACCGTCAAACCTTTCATTCGCAGGGTCAGTCTGCGCTGTTCTCTCAGGCTATCTCTTCTGGTCCTGAAGTCAGCGACCTACTCGACGACCCTGCTACAGACTATCCCACACCGATTAGCCGCCGTCGCTCCCAGCAGGGGTGGCTGTTTGGCCTGCGTCGGCTGACGGTTGCGGAGCGTTTGCACTATCACAAACACAGACGGAGACCCCGCGATCGCTCAGGCTCGGTTCTCTTGGATGGATGCTGCTATTTGGTTTAGTACAGCTGCGATCGCCCGCATCGTGATAGAAGCCATCATTGTCAGCTTTCCATTTTTGAGAATGCCGCTGTTGCTCATTCTTTTCAGCGTTATCTCTTTTGCCATCTATCGCGTTTTCACTTCAAAGTCATCCGACTTTACTGCCGCCTACCGACTCGGTATCACCCTACTCGGTCTTTTTGTCGGCGGCTCTTTCTAGCGCTCACACAACCTATCGATCAATCAGTAGAGGTCCCTTACGATGTCCCGTGCACACGCTATAGCTCGCAATGGCAGCGACTCTTCAAAACTCTCACCCCAAACCATCAAACCCCTGATTGCCTGCGGACTCATCATCGCGCTCGCTGGACTGTTGTTTGATTTCAATGGCATCAAATCACTTCTGACGAACCCAGGTACTTTCATGGGCTCTGCCACATCGGGCAAAGCTGCTCAAAAGCTTGCCAACGCCTGCACAACAGAAATATCAACATCCTCAAAACTATCTAGAGAGCAGCTACTGGCTCTACTAGCCGTCCCCGAGCGAGATAGCAAAACTCGAATTCGAGAAATTGTTCAAGAACCCTACTGCCAGCTTTCTTCTCTTGACATTCGCGCCGGTGTAGAAGCTCAGAGAGAAGCTTACCCCCTCGCCTTTGACCCGAATACGACTCTTGTAATCCTCTATGAAAATGATGAATATGCAGGCTATCGATTCAAGCTCTAGGCAGCTAGGCTATTTTTTAACCCGGCTGGTAGTCTCCCTGTTTCGTCGTCGTCTCTTTCGAAGTCGACTATCGCTATATTTTTTGGCCCTTTGGCTCAGTAGTTGCGCAGCCCACTCTGCACCTGAGCCAAGGTCTATCACGCTGCAGCAGCAGTGGGCGCTCAACCCCGGAGATGAGATTGCAGGCAAAGCGATTTCTGGAAGCTTAGGTGATGTTTCTCTCTTTCTTCAGGGACAACAGATTAAAGCACCCTTCGATGGCGAGATAGAACCCAGTGAGCTAGACGACTGCGCCTTCTATTCAACCCCCGAAATTCCGGCCTATCTCTTTCGGCTGTGTGGTCTTCGCAGGGTGAACTACGGCAAAGTCAGTGCTGGCAAACCGATTGGCAAAGGAGACTATCTCAGCTTTGCCACGCTTAGACGCCAACCCGACGGCACCTGGATTATTGTTGAGCCTGCTCGGGGCGTCTTAGAAAAAGCCTTGGGCGCTAGCTGAAGAATTGCCTTCGCGCTTTTACAGACCCATTCTCTTTTCGAGTTAGGGAATCCCTAACAAATCTGTTATATCGATCTTTTATTCCAAATCATATTCATACCCCCCAAACGGCTTTTCCTTTGTATTGTTCTATCCACCCATCGCTTTCTTAGTCAGATGTTAAAATCGCCCCTTCTCTTTGCCATCGGCGTATTAGTGACCCTACTACAGTGGACAGGTATCGCTAAAGCAGAAACTGTCGGTATGGGTCTCAACTTTGACCTGCCGCCTGCTAGCGGAGTGCTAAGCCCAGCAACAATCAAGCCTTCGCCAACTATTGAGATTGCATCAACGCTACCGCTCACAGCTACACCTGTTGAAGTAACTACACCTGTTGAAGTAACAAATACGGCACTCAACTATCAACAAGAAGAACTCCCCGCTCTGTTGGTCGAGAACACTGAGGTATCTACACCAAAGACGTCTATTGCTCGTGCATCTTCTAACGATATTGCACTGAGCTTTTCCGAAAACAACATTGCAATGGAGGCAGAGAATACCAAACCTTCTAACCCAGCGCAGTTAGATGAAGCTGATTTGCTCAGCAGCACTCTAGAAAAGCTCAATTTTGAACCTGCTCAAAACGACTCTGACGATGTTGCTATGGCAGACATCGACGTTGATAAACCGGCTCTTCTATTTGCGGAGAGTAATCTAGATAGCGCGCCACAAGGTAAAAGCCTAGCGGAGGCTACCTACGACACGCTGGCACTGGACGACTGGATTTTTGAAGATGGGACGCATTCACTAGTTGCTCGGACGGTGGGCAGTGCGGAAGGTACGCGCCACTGGGATGGCCGCCGCACTCGGGCCTACTACGGCCATGTAGACCCAGGCAATGGCGTCTGGAATTTGGGCACTTTTTCCTATCAGCACAGCGCTCGCACACCCGAAGAAGCCGACGAAAAACAGCTGCAGCGGCTAAAGCGGCAAGGATTGGAGCTAGAGTCTAAGGCTGCTCAGCATGGGCTGAAGCTCTCTCTCGAAGAAAAGCTGAACGGGCTCGACCTCGCAAACCAGGCACCGCTAGCAGCGCTAGACAGAGGTGGCTACATTGAGCGATTAGCACAAGCCCGTCGGCTACAAATGCAGGGCGATGAAGCGATCTTGTGGGCGAGGACCCATTCCTACATCGACCCAGACACGCGCCGATGGAACGCACCTGGACTAGGCAACAACATCAACAGCATCAGCCGTGACCAGGAGCGGCGAATGGTCGCAATTTCAAAAGCGCTCGTCGCATTCGACCCGAATGGCACTACCAACGCCTCGCTGAACAAGCTCAGCAACATTAGCCTGGCCAATGCAAATGCACAGGGCGCTCATTCACAAAGCAACCTAATCGTCCTTGATGCTGATAACGACTCATCAGCTGCCTTCTCTGAAATGGAAGTGTCATTTGGCTTGCCACCTGCGACTCCAGGCCTACTCGATAGCCTGAGACCGCAGGTTGTAGCCAGCGATGAGACAGTAGAGGTCGCAGATTTTGCCGAGGATTCTGCTGGGGATGAAGTAGCCACTGCTCCCGAAGCGGCAGAAGTGACAGATTTTGCCTTCGCCATCGAACCGACGTCGGCTCAGGTAGGCAGTCAGAACGCACTACCTGACTTAGAGAATCAAGTAGCTATTGGTGACGTAGCAGCCCCTGACCCTATCTCACCTGACGAAGCCTTGGTAGGTCCGAACGAGCGACAGGTTGAAATGGAAGCTAGCAGTGAGCTATCTGAACCGAGTAAGCCAGCGACCGATGAGCAGACGATCGCACCTGAGGCTCAACCTGACTCCCAAGCCGAGCTGTTCTCCCTGCGCCCAGCAGAACAACCCGCTGGCAACAGCGAAGCAGCATCACCTTCTGCAGCTGAAGACGAAAAGCCAGCCTCTCTTGAAGCGACTGTCTCTGCTCTGACAACAGACTTAGCAGAGAGTAGCAGCAATAAGCTTCAGCGTTTACTGGATGGCATTGGTAACGGCGCGCAACCGTCTGAGAAATTGCGAGCTGAGACCGAGGCTGCCGAACAGTCAGAGGCTGAGCAGACCGAGCTCGATGCTGCGCCACAACCGGAGCGATCGCTCTGGAGAATTGAAGACACAGCAGGTGAGCTTTAGGCTGGCCTTGAGCGCGATCGCAACAGATAGACAGTTCTTTATAATTCGAGCTAAAGTGGAACTGACTTTGAGTTAGCACCCTAGCTACTCAGGCCACCTACAGTTTGTTTCGCAACTCGTTCTTTTCGTCATGACATCCTCAGCCGATATCGAACCTGCTCTACCTATCGATTCATTAGAAGGTGCTATTGAGCAGTGTCAAGCCTTGGGTATGCGTTTGAGCCGTCAGCGCCGCTATATTTTGGAGCTGCTCTGGCAAGAAAAAGAACACCTCTCCGCCAGAGAAATCTACGACCGGCTCAACCACCTCGGCAGAGAAATTGGTCACACCTCGGTTTATCAGAACCTTGAGGCACTCTCTGAGCAAGGCGTCATCGAATGTGTTGAGCGCTCAGATGGCAGACTCTATGGCCATATCAGCACGTCGCACAGCCATGTAAACTGCACCGACACCCAGCAGATTATAGATATTAAGGTCGACTTGCCAAAAGCCCTGCTAGAAGCGGTCGAAGCACAGACAGGCGTGAAAATCTCTGACTATCGCATCGACTTTTTTGGCACCAAGTCAGGCGGAGCGTTAAACGACTAGACGCCTAGGCTTGCTTTGCCTAGGCGTCCCGTTCAGCGTCAGTGCTACCGCATCGGCGCTTGTGACTGCAGATACAGCGTTTAGTCGTTTAGAACCTCTTTACTAAACATCACCAATACTGCACCAAACATCAGTGCTGCCAAAGCAAAATCCATGGTTTTTCTCTCTCAAGTAAGGTTGAAGGGGTTGGCAGTCGAATATCCCGCAGTGATGACGTGTGTCTTATGCGCTGGGCCAATTCGCTAATCTCGCCTTAGCGTTGCGGCAAAAAATGCAACGTTGCTGCCAACTTATCAAAGGTCTTCACAACCTCCCTCTACCGTAAGAAGAGGAGGCGCGACGCTATTTCCTCGCAAGCTAGCTACCAGCCCAAACTGGGCATAAGGATTAATCTGCCGACCTTAAAGTACCCTGACTCTCTTAGTCATTCGCTATGCATTGGGTCACAACAGACCAATTTTTTTTGATTTTATAGGCACTTTCCCACAGACGACCTCGAAGCCCTTATCCAGGGCGCGTTTAATAAGTACGCCTTCATTAGCGCATACCAATTGAGTGTTAGGGTCAGCTGCGAATCTGAACCGGCATGACCAAATAGGTAATTTTGGTGCCACCTAGGGGGGTCAGCACAGAAGGGCTAGTGGCTGTGTTGCACTGAATCTGGATTTCGGCAGTCGGCAGGGCCTTCAGGCCCTCAAGCAGGTATCGCACGTTAAACGCAATATCAAGGTCGTCACCAGTCACTTGAGCAGGTAGATTTTCTAGGCCGCTACCCACTTCCTGCGCTTCTACCGAAAGGGCTAGGGACTGGTGCGTAGTATCTACCGATAGCTTCACGATGTTGTTACGCTGGTCGGCCATCACGGCAATTCGCTCAAGCGACGCCATAAACTGCCTACGGTCTAACGTGAGCTGACGCTCGAACTGGTTGGGAATGAGCTGGCGGTAGTTTGGGTACTGGCCTTCGAGCAGGCGGGTGGTGATGCGCTGACGGCCCAAATCGAAAACGGCTTGGGTCTGGTCGAGCTGAAAGGTAACGGGCTCACTGCTAGGGTAGGCCTGCAAAATACGCTCTAGCTCTCTGAGGGCCTTGCCTGGAATGGTGACCTTCATATCGATCCCTGATGCAGGTGCGCCTTTTTCATCAATCGTTTGGACAACGGCTAGCCGATGTCCATCGGTCGCGGCAAACTCTAGGTTCTCTTCTCCGGCAGTGAGATGCACACCCGTGAGCACCTGCTTAGTCTCGTCGCTGCTCGTGGCAAATAGCGCCCCCTGCAGTCCCTCAATGAGCGCATCCGCTGAGATTTTTACGGTTTCAGCAGCCTCTATTTCTGGAAGATTGGGGTAGTCTTCAGCGCTGAGGCCCCGTACCTGATAGCGACCCGCTGAGCAAGATAGCGTTACGACTGGCTCTGTATCGTCTTCGCTGATATCAATTTCTTCATTGGGCAGACGAGACACGATATCACCGAGCAGCTTGGCTGGCAGCGTCAACGAGCCACCTTCGCTAACTTGAGCAGTAAATGTGGTCTGAATCCCCAGCGTTTCATCGAACCCTACTAGCGTGACCTCTTGAGAGCTGGCATCTGCCTTGACTAAAACATTTCCCAAAACAGGTTTACTAGGCCGTGAAGGAACTGCTCGGCTAACCAGTGAAAATTGACTGTTGAAATCGGTTTGAGGGCAGCTAAATTTCATCGCTCGGTGGGAACTAGTGAACAGTCAGTTTATGTCGGAGGTGACCTTGAAGATGCCCAATACTATCACCCTATTTGTCCTCTTCAAGCACTCATTCAAAATATCCCATTGTCAATTTTTTATCTGCTCTATTCCTTCTTAGATCTCTTTAAAAGATCTATTTAAACTAGTAGTAGTAGGGGCTGTGGATACTGTGGAAAAAAGTCTGGATTGCCGTTGGCTAAATAGATAGCAGCATTAACACCTTGTGGAAAACCTGTGGAAAAGTAGAGACGTTCTCCACAGCGCGCGTAAGACCTGACTTTTTTTCCACAAGCCTACGGCCTTTTCCCACACTGTCTCCACAGGTTTTCCACAGATATCACCCCCTTTTTCCACAGGATTTTCCTCTGTACTGTTTATCTTTCTTAACAGATTTATTAGCCTTTGACGCCACTTCTCGCGGTTTTCCCTGTGGACACTTAGGTCCGTTTCGATCCAAAAGCGCCCAAATCGATTTCCGATTTGGGCGCTTTTATGACGATTGAGTGTGATCGCTGCTGTGGATAAATTAATCGATAGGGCAGCTTACTGATTTGCGGCTAGGGTGATGCGATCGCTCACTTCTCTGACCGTTTGTGCCAGGTTGAGGTCTCGTTTGATCAGCTGAGTGATTTTGTCGCAGCTGTACATCACCGTGGTGTGGTCCTTACCGCCGAACTGTTCGCCAATTTTGGGCAGGCTCAGGTCCGTGTGCTGACGCATCAGATACATGCCTACCTGCCGTGCTAGGGAAATTTCCCGTCGCCGTGAATTGCCCTTGAGGTCGTCTATGGGGATCTTGAAGGCGTCGGATACAGATTTGATGACGGACTTGGGGGATGACTCTAGCCGCTCTGCAGGCGGATTGAGTACGTTTACTAGATTTTCGACCGTCATGGGTAGGCCCGAGATGGAGGTGTAGGCGATCGCTCGCGTGAGCGCGCCCTCTAGCTCTCGAATATTCGTTACATAGGAAGAGGCAATGTATTCTGTCACTTCCCTAGAGATGGAAACCTGCTCGTATTCTGCTTTCTTTTGCAAAATGGCCATGCGGGTTTCAAAATCGGGTGCCTGAATATCGGCAATCAGTCCCATCGAAAATCGGGAGCAGAGGCGGTCCTGCAGGCGGGGGATCTTGTTGGGTGGCCGGTCAGAGGCGAGCACAATTTGCTTGCCTGCCTCATGAAGGGTGTTGAACGTATGAAAAAACTCTTCTTGGGTGTATTCCTTACCTTCAATGAACTGAATATCGTCTACTAAGATGACATCGACCTCTCTGTACTGCTCCCTAAAGCGCTGCATCGTGTCGCGGCGGATGGAGGCGATAAGGTCGTTGGTAAAGGTTTCTGTGGAGACGTAGGCAACTTTTGCTCGGCTATCGCTCTCCATGCGGTAGTGGCCAATGGCCTGCATCAGGTGAGTCTTGCCTAACCCAACGCCACCACACAAAAAGAGGGGGTTGAACTCTCGCCCAGGAGACTCTGCAACCGCTAGGGCAGCGGCATGGGCCATGCGATTGTTTGCACCGACCACAAACCGAGAGAAGATCGCCTTGGGGTTGAGGTCTGAGGAATCGTTTTTGGGTTTTTCGCTGTTTCCCATCGCGGTTGCGGCGGCTGGCACCGATGGAACGGGCGCGATCGCTTCGGACGGACTCGGTGTTTTTTCGATGTCATCTTTTACTGAGATAGAGACATCGACCGTGTATCCCAAAACTTCTGCAGCCACGTTAGAAATCTGTGCGAGGTAGTGCTTCTGCAGCCAGTTGCGGGCAAATGGGTTGTCGGTCAGTAAGACAAGCTGCTCCTGTGAAATCGCTTGAACTTGGGTAGGTTTGATCCATGTTTCAAAGGTTGGTCCACTCAGTTGATTTTCTAACTTTGCTAAGACCTGATTCCAAAGATCTTCTTTTATTTGTGGCACAGATCCACCTCTACAATTTTCTTGGACGAGAAAGATAGAGCACTTGTACTGACACTAAAAAGTGTCATCGCCTCAGATGAGACATGCTCTCGCTTGACTAGATAGAGTTGTTTAAATAAGCGGTCGATTTTTAAGAGAGGACTCTCTTTTGGCGTGGCAGCTAATGTATGGAAATAGAGAGAACCTATTCGCTAAGCCTGCCGAGACAATCTGTCACGGGCAACCTGCCTACGCTGCCCCGCTATAGCCTGAAGATGTAGCCTGAAAATATTGATGGATTTCTAGCGTACTAGATATAGCGTCGTGGGGGACAACGAAATCTGTATATGTGGTTGATATTGCGTGTATGAATTATACGGGTATATTCCGCAGAAAATCCTTTGTAGAGACTTTTAAACTTTTTCGTAAGAGCGTTGCTTGGTCGTTTAGTGGCTGATTAGCGCGTCCGCTTGGAGCCTATGGAAGAACTGTCACTACTCTCCTACACAGCCTTTTAGGGGATCTGGTAGAACGAAAACGTTCCAAATACTATCCCCCACAAAAAGAGACCCAGAGGCATGAAGCAATCTAAGGTTTGGTTACGACGATCATTGGCGTACGTCATGATGACAGCTGCGAGTGCTGGAACCGTATTGTGGGTAACAGATCGAAAGACAACCGTGTGGCACCCCGCCGGAGAGATCAACAGAACTGTTCCAGCTGCCGCACTGAGTGTGGAATACGACGAAGTGCAGTTTTCAAATGCTCCTGTGTTCAGAGAGCGGACAGTAGCCTCTCCAGCTGAGGCAGGTTCAACGCTGTTGAGCCAGGCTACAGGGACAGAGCGATTGGTCACTGGCGCTAATTTTATTGCTGAGGCGGTTGAGCGTACTGGCCCTTCTGTTGTGCGGATCGATTCTGCCCGTACGGTGGCCAGTCGCCGCCCCAGCCTGTTTAACGATCCCTTTTTCCGAGAGTTTTTTGGAGATATGGGGGTTCCGGACCAGCCAGCTCAGCGCGTGGAGCGTGGCACGGGGTCAGGCTTTATTTTGAATGAGAATGGCACTATTTTGACCAATGCTCACGTGGTAGAAGGGGCCGATCAGGTAACGGTGACCTTCAAAGATGGTCGGGAAATGCGTGGGGAAGTAATTGGCGAAGACCCGCTGACTGACTTAGCGGTGATTAAGGTTGAGGCGAGTAGCTTGCCGACGGTGACGATTGGTAACTCTGATGCCTTGCGCCCGGGCGAATGGGCGATCGCAATTGGCAATCCTCTCGGCCTAGACAACACCGTAACCGCTGGGATCATTAGCGCTACTGGCCGCACAAGCGCCCAAATTCGCGTCTCTGATAAGCGTGTGCAGTTTATTCAAACCGATGCGGCGATTAATCCGGGTAACTCTGGCGGACCGCTCCTCAATGAGCGGGGAGAAGTCATTGGTGTCAATACGGCCATCATTGGCAACGCTCAAGGACTGGGATTTGCGATTCCGATCAATCAGGCGCGGGCGATCGCAGAGGAGCTGGTAGCCAAAGGCCGGGTGGAGCATTCGTACCTAGGCATTCAAATGCGCACGCTGACCCCTGCCCTGCGAGATGAAATTAACGCCAATCCTAACGCTGGCCTGCGCCTGCAGACAGATGCGGGCGTGGTGATCTTAGGCGTTGCTCGCAGCTCACCTGCGTCCCGCTCTGGCCTACAGCTAGGCGATGTGATCTTGTCGATGAATGGTCAGGTGGTGACTGATGCCAGCGAGGTGCAGCGCATCGTGGAAGGCACCAATGTTGGTGATGCGATCGCAATGACCTTGAATCGCAATGGGCGCACTGTGGAGCTAGCGGTAAGGCCCGGCGCATTTCCCACCCAGGCCAGCCGCCGATAAGCCAGCAGGATGACCTTTCCTGTCTGTAGCATTACGCTGGGCGTTTTTCCGTTTATTGGAGTTGCGCAGTTGTTGTCTGTCGATCTGTTGATGCTGATCTGTCATTCAAAGAGGCGCTAAATAGAGAATGCTAAACAGGTTGCTAGACTGTAGGCAGCATGCCGTGAGATAGAAGGATGGCCGATCATTCAGTTGAACACTTAACCGTGGCAGAGTTGGGCAACCCGATGTTGAGAACTGTTGCTCAGCCTGTTGAAGAGGTGTCTGCTCCGACAATACAAACGCTTATCGACAATCTAATTCACACAGCCGTTGAAACCAATGGTGTGGGTATTGCCGCGCCCCAAGTGTCTGAAAGCTTGCAGCTGTTTATCGTGGCTTCGAGACCTACGCTGCGCTACCTTGATGTGCCTGTGATGGCCCCGACTGCGATGATTAATCCGCAGATTATAGCTAAGTCTGATGAGCGGGTAGCGGGCTGGGAGGGCTGCTTGAGTGTGCCAGGCATGCGAGGAAATGTGATGCGATCGCGCGAAATAGAAGTCGCTTATACAGACCGCCACGGCCAGCAGCATCAAAAAGTCTTCACCGATTTCGTCGCTCGCATCATCCAGCATGAGTACGACCATCTCAATGGCACAGTCTTCTTGGACCGCGTAGAAAGTACGCTAGATTTGATGAGCGAGGCGGAGTATCACGCCAGAATCGTCTGTGGTTAGTGAAAGGCAGAGATGAGCTAGAGCGAGACTATGTCTCCTACGGGTCTACAACGTTTAAGCGTGAATCTATGCTCAAAGCTGTAGAACCAGATGACTGCTTTTATCTGGAAGCGGCGGACAGGATGGCCGGAAAACGACGCATAGATCTAGAGTTAGATCCACCACCAGAGCTAGCCATAGAGGTAGATGTGACTTCTGCTACTCAGCTTCAGGCCTGCAAAGGACTGGGTGTTTCTGAGCTGTGGCGATTTGATTCGGGTGTATTGCGAATCGATGTGTTGCGGGAAGGTGAGTATGTAGAGTGCTCAGAAAGTCCGACTTTTCCCAGCTGGCCGATGAAGGCGGCTGTGGCGCAGTACGTAAAAGATGCCAAGACGACGAATCACCGCAAGGCAAAGAAGAAATTTCGACAGTGGGTTATCGAGCAGAAAGGTTCGAGACGAGAAAGTTAGTTCTTAACGCTCAAGCTTCCATTGCGTCGAGCACCCAGCTGTAGGTCTCTGCCAGATCTTTTACCTGGTAATGGGCATTGAGGCCACTTGGGTTAGGTAAGGCCCACACCGGCGTATTCTGCCAGGGCGGCTGAGGGCCGATTTTGGCTTTTGGCTGGTTGAAGGCGATGCGGTAGGCGGTGATGCCGAGAAAGGCAAGGCATTTGGGCTTGTAGGTTTGTACTTTGCTGGCGAGGCGGGCCTGTCCGTCTTTGATTTCTGCTTTGCTCAGCTCATCGGCGCGGGCGGTGGCCCAAGGTGCCATGTTGGAGATGCCGATGCCGAGCTTGAGGAGGTCGGCGTCTTCGCTGGGGTGATAGAGCCGGGGGGTAAAGCCCGCCTGGTGGATGGCTTTCCAAAAGCGATTGCCAGGACGGCCAAAGTGGTGACCGACCACCACGCTGTAGAGGCTGGGATTGATGCCGCAAAACAGAACTTTGAGATTGGGGCCGATGATGTCGGGCATGGTTTGGCCGCGGGCGGCGGCGAGCTGATCTTTTGTGGGGCCAGGCATGAAGCGCGTGAGGAGAATGAGAGCACAGTACAAGAACTCGGTACAAGAACTCAGTATAAGAACTCACTGGGGTAAGACCTTATATATTGTTATGGGGATTGTTCGGGGTCCGTTTAGGAATTCGATTTAAGCAGTATTGGGTAAGCGATCGCACTATGAAATCAACGCTAAATGAACTAAAAACTCGTGTGCAGGCTGCCTTAGTGGCTGCGTTTGGCGATGAGCATGGCACGACAGACCCGCTGCTGGTGACTACCAACAATCCTAAGTTTGGTGACTTTCAGGCCAATGTGGCGATGTCTCTGGCAAAGCCGCTTAAGAATAATCCAAGAGCGATCGCTACCAAGATCGTTGAAAATTTGGACGTGTCAGACTTTTGCGAGACGCCAGCGATCGCCGGTCCGGGCTTTATCAACTTCACCCTCAAAACCGACTACCTTGAGCAGCAGCTCAAAGCTATGCAAGAGAGCGATCGCCTTGGCATCGCCAAAGTCGACCCGCCGCAAAAAATCATCGTCGACTATCCCAGCCCAAATATCGCCAAAGAAATGCACGTGGGTCATTTGCGCCCGGCAGTGATTGGTGAGTGCTTTGCTAGGGTGCTCGAATTTTTGGGTCATGACGTGATGAAGGTGAGCCACGTGGGCGACTGGGGCACGCCGTTTGGCATGCTGATTGCCTACTTGCAGGAAGCGTATCCCGACCCTCAGGCTGCCGCAGAGGCGGCCACCTCTGGTGAGCTAGCCACCTTCTACCGCGAGGCCAAAAAGCGCTTCGATACCGATGACACCTTCAAAGAAAATGCGCGCCAGGCCGTTGTGAAGCTTCAGGCCGGTGATGCTGAAGTATTAGAAGCTTGGGAGCGTGTCTGTCAGCTCTCAAAACGGTCTTACCGGAAAATATACGATCTGTTGAATATTTCAGAAGACATCATTGACCGGGGAGAATCTTTTTACAATCCCTTTTTGCCAGCGGTCATGACCGATCTCGAGGCGAGCGGCTTGCTCGTAGAAGATGATGGCGCGCAATGTGTCTTTTTAGAAGGGTTTACCAATAAAGACGGGGACCCGCTGCCGATGATTGTGCAGAAATCTAATGGTGGGTACAACTACTCCACTACGGATCTAGCAGCGATTCGCTACCGCGTGAATGAAGACAAGGCCGACCGCATGGTGTACTCCACCGATGCAGGCCAGTCGAATCACTTTGCGCAAATCTTTCAGGTGGCGCGGCGAGCGGGCTGGGTGCCCGATGAGGTAGTGCTGAGCTACGCACCGTTTGGGCTGGTACTGGGAGAAGATGGCAAGCGGCTCAAGTCTCGCTCGGGGGAGGCTGTGCCGCTGCAGGAGTTGCTCGATGAAGCGATCGCCCGCACCCGCGCCGACATAGAAGCCAGACTAAAGAAAGAAGGCCGAGAAGAATCGGACGCGTTTATTCAGAATGTGGCTGAGAAGGTGGGTATTGGCGCGGTGAAGTACGCGGACCTAAGCCAAAACCGGATTAGCGACTACACCTTCAGCTACGACCGCATGCTAGATCTCAAGGGCAATACGGCGCCGTATATGCTGTATGCCTACGTGCGGGTGCAGGGCATCAGTCGCAGCGGCAATGTGGACTTTTCTGCGCTAGCAGCCGACCTGACGCTTACCGAACCGAGCGAATTTACCCTGGCTAAGCATCTGCTGCAAATGGATAGCGTGCTAGATGAGGTGGCTGCAGAACTGCTTCCTAACAGGCTCTGTCAACACCTATTCGAGCTGAGCCAAAAGTTCAACCAGTTTTATGACCAGTGCCCGGTGCTCAAGGCCGATGAGCCCGCTCGAACCTCTCGCTTGGTGCTGTGTGATTTGACGGCGCGATCGCTCAAACTCGGTCTGTCTTTATTAGGCATAGAAGTGCTAGAGCGAATGTAGCTTCAACGCTATTCGACGCTAAGGGTTCTCTCAGCGTAGGCTACCGGGAATCTTGGGTTTAGCGGTGTATCTGTAGATATACCGCAGCGATACGGCGCAGATGTGCAGAATCTGTCGCCCGCTGCCTGAAAAAGTTTTAGGCCCTGTTGCTCGGCTGGTTGACCTGATTAAAAGCGCCCCTATGAAAATTACAAAACTCAGTACTCGGCCTATCATGGCCATCTGGCGCCGGTCGCTGGCAAAACTGTTGGATTTTTATAGCCGAAAGCGAGGCAGCTTGGTGGGCTTTCTCCCGAAGCTGTTTCTGTTTTTCATGCTGTTGAATATGGCCTGCTATTGGCTGGCAATTTTAACGGCTTATCCGCAAGAAGCCTTTGGCAATGAGCAGTGGGAGTATTTTCTCATGCAGTTCCCGGTCGGCTTTTTGGGTGCTTTGTTCGATAGCGTCTCTTTTTTCATTACGGTTTGGATTGCTCGCAGGGCGCTCAAAACGACTTCTCTGCCCAGCTACATTGCCCATCTGAGTATTGATATTTTGATCGCGATTGTGGCGACTTTTTGGGTGCTGATGGTGTTTTCGGTGTCGGGCTGGCTGGTGGGCATGCTGCAGTCCTCTTCGCAGTCGCTGGCCGAAAGCTCTGCTAAGTACGAAAGTCGCCTGACCGATGCCGTGAACGATCCGTTGGGCAAGCAGAACATAAAGAATATCTACTTCGGCGTGATGATGGGGTTTTCTGCGATGATTCCTACGATGGTTCACCTGTATCTGTCGGCGCAGTCAGTATTTTTATATCTGCGCAAGGTGTCGCAGCGACGGTTTCAAAAGCTATAGACAAAATGGGTAGTTAATGGCTTTAGCCCGCTAGCTGTAACCCTACAAACAGCACGCTAAAGCCTGCCAAATAGAGAAAACCCACCGTTGCTAGCCGAGATAGCCAAGGTGCAGGTTGGGCACTGGCCGCCAGCGTGCGAATGCTGCGCATGTTTAGCCAGGCGTAGAAGGGGGCGGCGACAAACGCGATGATGGTGATGGTGTTGATGAGCGGTTCGAAGCCCGCTGTAAACACGCTGAGCAGAAGCGCGGCTAGGATGATGAGCGCGATCGCAATTACCTGACGAATCGGGAAGGTCGTAGATTTTGTCTGCGGAAATAGCTCGTAGAGTCCGGCTTCTAGCGTACGCGGGAAGGCATCGACGACGGTAAAGGTGGTGGAAAATATGGCTGCGATCGCACACAGCCCAATGACCGGCTCGGTCCACTGCCCAATATAGCTGGTGTACATACCCACCAGCTGCCCAGCGAAGGCGGCGGGCTCAGCGGCCAACCCCTGTGCAGGCAGCGTCAGCGTCCCCAGCACCAAGAATAAACAAGCCAGCACCACCGTCAGCACATAGCCAACATTAAAATCGACGCTTGCTTCAGCCAGCGAGGTGGGCAGTCCCTTGTCTTGAGTGTCGGCCTGAACCCAGAGCGACTGCCAGATAGAAAGCTCCAGTCCGCCAGGCATCCAACCCATAAACGCAATTAGGAAAGGCACCGCCGACCAGGAAAAAATAGACGCATGAGAAAAATTAGTTGTATCTACAACTTCCAGGGGTGTGGAAGTATCTTGGGCAAGGGCGGGCGCCGACAGTGTGGGTGCCGACAGTGTGGGTGCGATCGCTGTGAGCACCGCCATCGTCACCGCTACGAGGGTCGCCACCGATAGCAGAATGACACACCACTTAGTCACCTGCTCAAACAGGCGATATCGCCCCACCGCAATCAGCCCCCAACAAAAGAGCAAAACGCCAACGGCCAACACGGTTTCTGATACCTGCGGCAGCCAGAGATACTGCAGCAGCATCGCTGCCACAAAGGCATCGACCGCAAAGCTGCCAATGGCACTAATAATGCTAATCACCAGGAACGGGATAAAGTATCGCTTGCCCTGCTGCCGGTAAGCCTGAATCAAATTTTGGCCCGATACCGCCGCGTACCGGTGGCCATATTCATAGAAGGGATACTTCATCAGGTTCGCAGCGAGCACAAAGATCAGCGCTCCCCACCCGTACATCGCCCCGGCCCGAGTGCTCTGCACCAAGTGAGAAACGCCAATGGCTGCACCTGCCATCAGTAAGCCGGGACCAAGCTGCGCAAGGGAAAATCGGGCTCGGCTTTCTACAGCGGGCGTCATAAAAATGGCGATTTGAAAACGTACCTTTTCAGCCTAGCAGGGTGTATGGGGGGTATGGCGCGCGCGCTGCAATCTGCACGCCCGCAACGGATGTATCAACAGGCACTGAAAATACGCTAAATTTTAAGAAATATAAACGGCTGTTTTGTCTCCAGCTTTACTTCCATGAGTTCACTTTTTGCGTCCGGTCTATTGTTGTTGCTATTGACCGGTGGTGCTGTTGCCTATCTATTGAGTCCGCGTCGATACGAGTCGTCTGATTCGGTGGCCCAGTCCTACGATGAGTGGACGCAAGATGGCATTTTAGAATTTTACTGGGGTGAGCATATTCACCTAGGCCACTACGGCAACCCTCCCCGGCAAAAAGATTTTCGCCAGGCAAAGTATGACTTTGTACATGAGATGGTGAAGTGGGGCGGGCTAGATCAGTGCGCCCCCGGGTCTACGCTGCTGGATGTGGGCTGTGGCATTGGCGGCAGTAGTCGGGTGCTGGCCAAAGATTATGGGTTCGATGTGACGGCTGTGACGATTAGTCCAGGGCAGGTGGAGCGGGCAACGCAGCTAACACCGGAGAACGTAAGCGCTAAGTTTATGGTGGATGATGCGATGGCGCTGTCTTTCCCCGATGAGACTTTTGATGTGGTGTGGTCGCTAGAGGCGGGGCCACACATGCCAGACAAGGCGGTATTTGCCAGGGAGCTGCTGCGTGTGCTCAAGCCGGGAGGGCTACTGGTGGTGGGTGACTGGAATCAGCGAGATGCTCGCCGCAAGCCGTTGAACGTTTGGGAGAAGCCGGTGATGAGGCAGCTGCTCGACCAGTGGTCTCACCCAGAATTTTCGAGCATCGAAGGGTTTGCTGAACTGTTGGAAGGGACGGGGCTTGTAGAAGGCGCGGTGACCACGGCAGATTGGTCTAAAGAGACGCTGCCTTCCTGGATCGATTCGATATGGCAGGGCGTGATTCGTCCGAAGGGGCTAGTGAAGTTTGGCCTATCTGGCCTGATAAAGTCTGCGCGAGAAGTGCCGACGCTGCTGCTCATGCGGTTGGCCTTTGGCAATGGCCTTTGCCGGTTTGGCATGTTTCGAGCGACGCGGGCGAATGTGAAAGCAGCTGCCGTTTTGAAGGATGGTTCAGATGTTGTGAACGTGTCGTAAGGACTACACAGATAGCTATGGCAAGTGGGGTTTTATTGCGGCAGGTGTTGCTGAACTTTTGCCATCAGGCGGAGACTGTTCGGGCCGATATTAGCGCGATCGCTCAAACGCCAGATGATGCTTTGTGGATTGGCTCTGATGAACTCAACACCCTAGAGCGGCTTTTCCCAACCGAAAAGGGTCAGTACGGCTATCACCAGCAGTACCGGGTTGATGACTTTGTCGACTTGCAAGATGAAGACGAAGAGATAGATATTGAAGGGCTAGATTTTTCTTCGGGTTATCTCTGGGTTGTGGGTTCTCACAGCACCAAGCGCAAGCGAGTAAAGGGCAAAGATCCGGCGGAAGATATTGAGCGATTGTTGAACGTTCAGACTGAGGTCAATCGCTATCTCTTGGCTCGAATTCCCATCGTTAATGGTGTACCAGTGAAGCGCGATGCCACGAGCGGATGCCAGGCTGCTCGCTTGGCTACGAAGGGAAAAAAGAGCGTACTCATCAGGCATTTGAGAAAGGACCCGCACCTAGGACCTTTTTTGAAGATGGGACTGCCTTCGAAAGATAACGGATTTGATATTGAAGCGATCGCAGCCAAAGATCACCGGCTGTTTTTAGGACTGCGCGGTCCGGTATTGAGAGGGATGGCTATCATCTTAGAGATTGAACTAAAGCAGGCCAAGGCGCGTGACGAGCTGACGTTGAAAAAGCTAGAGAATGGAGAGCATTACCGAAAGCACTTTGTCGATCTCAACGGGTTGGGCGTGCGAGACCTCTGCTTTCAGGGAGAGGATCTGTTGATATTGGCAGGTCCTACCATGCCAGTGGCCAGCGCCATGCAGCTGTTTCGCTTTCGAGATGCCTTAGCCCACCGCGACGATACGCTCTGGCTACAGTCTTCAGAGTCTCTTGTAAAGCTGTTTGACTTCCCGCTGGGTGCCGATGAGCGTGCTGGTAACGACAAAGCAGAAGGGCTGTGCCTACTGCCAGAGAAAATAAAGGGGGGTCCAAATGGCTGCGTGCTGGTGGTGTACGATTCACCCTCTGAGAAAAGGCTAAAGACTGCAGACAGTATTTTGGCAGATATTTTTCAGCTGTAGAGACTGTGCGCGCGAAACTGCTCAAACTTCTCCCCAGCCCGGATTCAGTCGCTTCATCACTGGGTTGTATAGCTTGAAGTAGGCGATGGAGCCCAGCTGGCGAAAGAGAGATTTTTGCTTGGTGTCTGCGCCCATGCAGCGCTGACAGACTGGGTTCACCACTTGAAACTTGTCGAAGCCTGCTCTGAGCTGACAGGCCGGGGTCTGGCGGTCTAAAATATCGCTCAGCATGTGGTGATTGAGGTTGCCGAGAGGAATTTTGCCTTCGTAGTCTTTGCAGCAGGGCACGACTGTGCCGTCGTAAAGAACGCCTGCTTGGTCTGTTGTGCCATTGCAATAGCCAAAGCTAGCCGGAATGACGGTTGTTGTTTCTACATTTCCCCAGCTATCTAATGGAAAGGTTTCGAGCGCTAGGGTGGGTGTGAGTTCGATGACTTGCCAGCGCCCCGGTTTGTGTTGTTTTAGGCGATGCTGAATTTCTGTTTGTGAAGGGCGGTTTGGGTAGTTTTCTAACAGGCGATCGCACCATTCTCTTAGCTGTTGTTGCATCTGTTCTTTACCCTCTACCACGTGCATCGCTTTGTGCGGTACGAGAAAAGGGTGAGGTGTGGTGTCTAAAAATTTGAGATGGATGCGGGTGGGAGACTCCGCTGCTAGGTTTGCCTGTACGTATTGGGTGATGCCTGCAAAATAATCGGCGGGAGAGAGCTTGGGCGGTGCGCCGCGAATGATGAAAGTTTCTGGGTCTGGGGTTTGTAGTGAGATGGTGACCTTGGGAATGCCAGAGGCGACTAGCTTGTCGATGTGCTCTGGGCGAATGTGAAAGGTGCTGCCATTGGTGGTGAGGTGCAGGTTGAGCTGGCGGCTGCAGGCAAGGGCGATCGCGTCAAAGATATGCGGATAGATCAACGGCTCTCCCATCAGGTGAAAAGCCACAACTTTTGCGAGGCGATGCTCGGCAATCTCATCTAGTGCCTTTTCGAGCAGGGCAAAATCCATATGGCCCCGCTTGCGCTCCATGATGGCATCCGGGCAAAACTCACACTTGAAGTTGCACACATTGGTGACTTCGAGGTGAACGCGCTCAAGGCGATAGCGATCGCGCGGGCGGGCTGCTGAGTCTTGGTGAAGCTGAAGCGGATGGTAAGCCGTAGACATAACGCACAGTACGTTAAGACGTTAGAAAGGTTGACAATACCCTATCAACCCCGTTGCCTAACCGTGTGAGAACGCGCTGAAAACTTTAGGAAGCCCGCGACAAACCTATGGATTGCTCTTCCGACATATCTTGCTCTTCTATGCAGCCACTAGCACTGGCGCGCAGGAACCGAAGGGCTGAGGCTGACTGATTTCGTAGCCTTGCACATAGTCCATGCCCAGTACCCGGACCGTTTCTAACACGTCTTTAGATTCGACGGACTTGGCAATGGTTTGGAGCTGCATGGCTCGGCTCATTTGCTGAATGGCTTTGAGCATGGCATAGGTAACGGGATCTGTGGGTGCTTCTTTGATAAAGTGACCATCGATCTTGAGATAGTTAACCGAGAGATTTTTGAGGTAGCTCAGGGCAGATAGGCCGCTGCCAAAGTTGTCGAGGGCAATCTGACAGCCCAACTGATGTAGCTCACGGGTAAAGCTTGCTGCTCGGTTGAGATTGGCGATGACCACCACTTCTGTAATTTCGAAGCAGAGGCGGCTTGGCTGGATGCCGTAGTGGGCCAGCTGCTGCTTGAGAAAGTGAGGGAAGCTACTATCGTTGAGGCTTGCAGCTGAGAGATTGATGCTGTAGAGACTGTTGCCGGGCGATTGGGTGAGCTGCCACAGGGCGTGTTTGAGCACCCAGCGGTCGATTTGTTCCATCAGTTGGAAGCGCTCGGCAGTGGGGATAAATCCCATTGGTGCCATCAGCTGACCTGAGCTATCGTCGCGCAGCCTGAGTAAGACTTCACTGTGTTGCTTTTCAAGAATGGTATGGCTGGCTGCTGCGATCGCCTGTCTGTGTAGGCAAAAGCGGTCGGTCTCTAGCGCCAGCGTCAGACGGTCTCTCCACTGACTGTTGTGAGAGATCATCAGCGAGCAGTGTTCTTTGGCTGTGTGAACGTGAACCCGGTTACGTCCTTTCATTTTTGCGGTGTAGCAGGCACTATCCGCTAGGCTCAGCAATTCTTGAATGTTGCCAATCATCTCTGGGGAGATAGCGACCAAGCCAATACTCACGCCAATATTGAAGACTTTGTCGCCATAGTTAAACCGGAAGGCCTGAATGGTGTTGCAAAAGTCTTCGGCAATGCGAGTAGCCTGCTTGAGGTCGCAGTTGTACAGCAGTAGCCCAAACTCATCTCCACCTAAGCGAGCCAACACATCTGACGAGCGAATTTGCTGACGCCACAAATCAGCCACCTGCTTTAAAAGCTGATCGCCCGCCTCATGACCGCAGGTATCGTTGACAGCCTTAAAGTGATCGAGGTCGAGATAGCACAGCACATGCTTGGTCTGGGGGGTTTTGCTGTGATGGGTAACGTTGGTCAGTGACTGAATAAAGCTGGCACGATTGCTCAGATGCGTGAGCGGGTCGTGGGCCGCCTGCCAAGCCAAACGCTGTGTCCGGCTCCGCTCCTCGGTCACATCTCGTATCACGATCACCGTACCGACGATATTGCCGTTCCGAGAGCGAATGGGCGATGCAGAATCGCTGACTGCGAATTCTTGTCCGGTTTTAGAGATCAGCGTGGAGTTCTGACTGAGAGAAATCGTACTGCCCTCCTCGATTGCCCGGTTTGAGGGGTTGCAGAGGGGCTTGCGGGTCGTGCCATCGATCAGTCTGCACACCTCAAGAATCTGCTTGTGTTTGGCTTCTTTTGCGCTCCAGCCAGTGAGCCTTTCTGCAACCGGATTGATCGCTTCGACATAGCCCTTTCTGTCGGTGGTGATCACCGCCTCACCGATAGAGTGAAGCGTCACTTGGGCCAGCTCTTTTTCTTGATAGAGAGAGTTTTCGAGCGATTTGCGAGCGGTGATGTCAGTTTGGGAGCCTGCTAGCCGGTAGGGTCTGCCCTGGTCGTCCCAGAGGCTGGTGCCCCGCGTGAGCACCCAGCGGTAGGTTTTGTCTTTGTGAAGCAGCCGATACTCACATTTAAACTGTCGTCGTTGCCCGGTGAGATGTTCTTTTAGCTGCTTTTTGAACAACTTGCGATCATCTGGATGGATGAGAGAAAACCATGCACTGGGGTGGTTGTGAAGGGGTGCTTTTTGTAGGCCTAAGATGGACAGCCACCGGTCAGAAAAATAGATGCTGCGGGTGCGCAGATCCCAGTCCCAGACGCCATCGTTTGAACCTTGGACGGCGAGTTCGTAGCGTTCCTGACTGACGGTGAGCTGCCGAATCAGTTCGGCCCGCTGAATGGCATGCTGCATAGTGGTTACTAGCAGGTTGCCGATGTCAGCGTAGCCGAGCTTTTTTAGGCGCTCTGGAGAAAAGACATCAGGCTTTACCAAATAATCTTGTGCACCGGCTTTTAGGGCGGCGGCGGCAAGTGCGGTGTCAGGGCTGTGGTTCATCGCCACGATGGGCACCTGCGGAGCCAGCGTTCTCAGCTGCCTGATGAGGTCAATACCGTTGTTGCTAGGGAGACCAAGGTCTAAGAAGACGATATCAAAGGGGGAAGTTGTGAGCTGCGCGATCGCATCATTGAAGTGGGTGATGTGATGTAGCGTTAACGGTGTGCGCTCCGAAAAGCTAACGACTGCTTTAAACAGCTGAGCCTCACTAAAATTATCCTGGATTAAAAGAGCGTTGATACCCGATTTCATATCTTACATATCCTAGGCGGCGGCAACAGATTTTATTTTGGAAAGAGAAAGCAGCAAGCGGTCATCGTTTTTCTGCGTCCGGATTCGAAGGTAAGTATGCAAAGCCCTATCAAAGGTTCAACAACTTATCTGTCGATGGATAAATAGACAGAGAAAAGTATTGGAAAGATACTGCAGGAGAATTTCAGTATCGGCCGACTAAGGAAAACAAAACTGTACTCATATTGAGAATATTAAATGAGTATTAAGTTGTTTTATACAGCGTAAACACGGAAAACGTAAGTTTTCTTAAGTGATTTTAAGGACTCATGAGTAACTTCCTCGAAAGGTGTAAAACCGTTGGTATACCTAGCGCTCCGCCTCTGCAATTATTTGTCGCTAGCGAATAAATGGTGAAAAGAAGTTGTCTCGTTTTCTAGCTCTCCCTGCTTAGCCGCAGTTTGTTGAAGTTCGCCTATCCTTAGGGAAGGAATAGGCAAACTTCAGTAGCTGTTGCTACGAGATAACTTATTTAAAAGTGTAAAAAGTATTAGATCAGCCGCGCAGGTCTTTGGATAGCAAAGCCTTGCACATAGTCGATGCCGAGTTCTTGGGCTTTGTTGAGAATGGGTTGATTTTCGACATATTCAGCGATGGTCTTGAGCTGCATGACATGCCCCACTTGGTTGATAGCTTCTAGCATGGCGCAAGTAATGCGATCGCTCGCGGCTTCCCTAACGAGGGTGCCGTCAATTTTTAAAAAGTCGACGGGTAAATGCCTCAGGTATGAAAAGGACGACATGCCGCTGCCAAAGTCGTCGAGTGCAAAATAGCAGCCTAGATTTTTGAGTTCTAAGATGAAGTCGGCGGCTTGTTGAAGGTTTGCGATCGCAACGGTCTCTGTAATTTCAAAACAGAGCGAACGGGTATCGACCGCGTGGATTTGCAGCTGTTCTTTTATGAAGTCAATAAAGCTGTCATCGTTAATGCTAGAGCCCGACAGATTAATGCTGTAGAGCTTAGCGGGTGAAGGCAACTTCGTCGCTAAGTATTCAAACATATTTTGAATCACCCATCGGTCAATTTTGGGCATGAGGTTGTAGCGCTCAGCCGGTGGGATGAAAGCCCGGGGAGAAACGACCTCCGACTGACCGGTCTCCTGCAGTCGCAATAAAATTTCGCAGAGTTCGACATGGTCAGTCTCTGTTCTAGTCGTTGCGATCGCCTGCTCGTACAGTACAAATTCATCATTATCTAATGCTTGAGTGATCCGTGAGAACCATTGACTATCTTCGGACTGCTGGTCGATGTCGCCGTTGTCGCGCGCGCAGAGCTGGACGCGATTGCCCCCTTTACGCTTAGCATCGGCGCAGGCCCTCTCGGCGAGCTGTATCACCTGTTCTGTGCTGTTGGCCCTACCCACGATCGGCGCAAGCCCTATGCTGACCCCAACGCTAAAAATTTTGTCATTGTATAAAAATCGAAATGTTTGGATAGTCGCCGCAAGCCTATCAGCGATTTCTACGGCTCGGTCGACATCGCAACCATAGAGCAATAGGCCAAACGCATTGTCTCCAAGTCGACCCAAACAGTCTGAAGCGCAAAGACCGAAAGCCGAAATCTCATTGCGCCATAACTCTGCAACTTGATACAAAAGTCGGTCGCCTGCCGTGTAGCCGCAAAGGCTGTTAATTGCCTTGAAATGATCCAAATCCAAATAGCAGAGCGCATGGTGAATTTGAGATTGGGCTTGAGAAATCTCTAAGAGACTACTGTCTAGTAGTTGAATAAATCTCTGTCGGTTGAGCAGGTGGGTGACGGGGTCATAGGTCGCCTGCCGTATTAGTTGCTCAATTCTTTTCTGCGCTCCTGGCGGGTGGTCTTCTACAAGCAGCGCAGCTGTGCCGTTTTTCATCAAGCAAGCCTTTAGTTCTAATCTAAAAATTAAATCTGAACAAGATATGCACTATCTCTGCAGAGCGAATTCCCTACAGCACTGACGGAATGGCCTAGACAGACCGGACTGGTAAAAATGACTGTTCACTTTTAGGAGGTCCGGTGACACACATACGAATGCAACCTTACTTTTCTATCGCATTTCGCGTTTTGTTTACGATACGACGCAAGACGATGGCCCCTGTCCTGTAAAGCAAAGCGCGCGGTATAGAACATAGAGTCAGGGTCAACACACCCGCACCTTACGATACATACATCAACTTTTATCAATGTATTGCCTTACAGACTAGACCCATAGCGACCGGTCTGAGTACAGAAAAAATACTTAAACACCCTTGTGACAAAAGATAGCGCTCTCCGCGAAACAATAGGAATATCAAGGCCTTTCCTCGCACGAGTAGGCTGAGTCTTCCAACGATTAGCGCCGTTTTTTCTAGGCTACGCAAAATAAAAGAGACAGCATTAACTGTCTCTTTTAAGACTTTTTTTGTCAAAAAGAAGCGGGTTAATCAAACAATTTCTTAACCGTGGAAGCTTACTTTTCTAACCTGGTAGATGAAGCGCTAGCGTACCGTATTGCGGTTGGCTGCCATGCTGATGGGCTTGGTGAAATATAGGCCAATTAGCTTAGTGCCGATAGACAAAACGTGAGGCAGCTTGCGTAGCGTCTGCAGTACTTTGGGCTGGTTAGACTTGCTGATTTCGCCGATGGCTGCCGTGTTGCGCGTGCACTTATCTAGCTGGGCAAAGAACTTAGGGTTCTCAACATCAAGAATGATGGGGAAGAGGCGACCCGCCGACTCGTTGGTCTTTTTGATCACTTCAATATCGTATTCGCGGGCATCTAAGCCGAGTGCCGCGTAGAAGCCTTTGCGCTGAATATCGTTGAGATACATGGTGGCAAACACCGACAGCAAGAAGAACCGGCACCACAAGCGAGCTTTCAAATCGTTTAGGAACTGGGGCTGAGACTTCATCATGGCGGCAAAGAAGTCACCATGGCGGTTTTCGTCTTGGCACCAGTTATCAAAGAAGTTGAAGATGGGGTAGATCTTATCTTCGGGGTTTTGCTCTAGGTGGCGGAAGATGGTGATGTAGCGCCAGTAGCCAATTTTCTCTGAGAGGTAGGTGGCATAGAAGATGAACTTAGGCTTGAAGAAGGTGTACTTCTTGCTCTTGGTCAGGAAGCCTAAATCAAGCTGCAGGTCGAAGTCTGACATGGCTTTGTTGAGGAAGCCAGCGTGGCGAGCTTCGTCGCGCGACATGAGCTCGAAGCCTTCTGCCAGGATGGGATTGCGATTTTTGAGCTTGCGGGCAAGCTCCTTGTAGAGAAGAAATCCCGAAAACTCAGCCGTGCAGGAGCGCTCTAGAAACTCGATGAAGAGCTGCCGTCTCTCGCCTTGAATGTGGTCCCAAGCACCCTCGAACTGCTCGTTTCTGACGAAGTGGTGTCGGTTATAGTCGACTTTGAATTCTGCAATGATGGCTTTGAGTTCTTCTTCGTTGCTAGAAACGTCCATATTGGCCATTTCGTCGAAATCTGTGGTGTAAAAACGAGGGGTGAGGATGGTGTCCTTAGCCGGTGCTTTTACGCCAGGACGAATTTCATCGAATTGCCCTTTCTTTGGCGACTTTTCTGTGGTTGCTACCATTGCGTCCTCTATCCAGCTTTTATTCCAAAAGTATTAATGCCTAGTGTACCAAGGCTAAAAGCACCCATCTGAGGTCTTTAAGAATTGCAACAATTTGCATCAAATCTGATAGCTAGTCAATGGTAGACATTGACTGTGCTACCAATCGAATTTCTCAACCGCATCGTATAAATCGACCGGCTCAGCGTTAGTGCCTTCAGCGTCTAGATTTTCCGTCTGAGTATGCTCTTCGACTGCCTCATCGACGGTTTCCTCTGCGCTTTCTTCGGCATCGGCATCCGTGCTGGTTTGCTCTGCTTCGTAGGCAGCTAGCTCCCGGGCGACGATGGCCTGAATTTCTTCATGGTTGGCAATGCCCTCGTAGGCATACCGGTTGTATCCACCTCTTTCTACGAGAGCTTTGAGGTAATCGACGCGGTCGGCAGGGTTTGGGTGCGTAGAGAGCCAGGTCGGCGCGTTTCGCCCTGCGGCCTGTTCATTTAGCGTCACCATGACGTTGTACACACCATCTGCTGCGTATCCGCTGGCCGACAATATTTGAGTGCCGACGATATCTGCCTGTCTTTCCATACGCCGGGAGTAGCCGCTAAGGAAGACGTTATTGATCAGGCCGCCGTAGGGCAGATATTGGGCGATGCTGCTGGTGAGGTTGCCCTGGGTGGCGATTTGGAAGCCGTGGGAGAGCACCGCGTGGGCGAGCTCATGGGCGAGCAGTCCGGCTAGCTCAGCTTCAGACTGGGTATCGAGGATGGCGCCAGCATTGACAAAGATTTTGCCGCCGGGGAGTGCAAAGGCGTTGAGGTTGGGATCGAGAATGACAAAAAATTCGTAGTCTAGGTCGTTGCGGCCGGTGGCTCTGGCGAGCTGATTGCCGAGCTGCCTGACGTAGGCTAGCGCTTCGGGGTGCTGCACCATGGGCAGCCGCTGTGCGATTTGGTTGGCGTACTGGTTGCCGATGGCGTTTTCGCCCTGCAGCAGCATAACTGCTGAGTTGGCCGCGGTGAAGGGGCCAAAGATGCTGCCGGTCAGTGCGTATCCTAAAACGCCTGTGAAGACGTTGGCGATCGCATCATTTCGAATGCGCGATCGCGTCTCTCTCTGAAACCGATTCAAGTTTTCTGCAGCCAGCTCAGACTGGGCGGGTGCGGCGGCATGCTCACTATTGAGCGCGACAAACTGGCGGGAGGCAATGGTCGCTTCTAGCCACTCCTCTTTGGCCATCATCAGGTCTACCTGAGCGAGCAGCAGGTCGCTATTAGCGGGATAGATGGTCAGCGCTTCTTCGAGGACGGCTCTGGCCTCTTCGGGCTGCTCATTTTCCAGTAGCACGGTGGCATACTGCACAATGCCGGGGGTAAATTCTGGAAATTCTGAGGTCAATAGCGACAGTGCCGTCAGCGTTTGCGATGGGCGGTCGTTGGCAATGCCCGCTTTGGCTTCTCGCCAGTAAACCGCGCCTGCAGGCGTGAGCAGCGATTCGTCACTAAAGGCTTCTGGAGGCAGGCTAGAAAACTGGAAAGGGAGGAGCCAGCTCTGGGTCTTGGCCTCTCGGTAGAGCGCTTCAGCCGCTGCGAAGTTGCCAGCCTCGTACTCCCTATCTGCCTGCAGGATGAGCTTTCTGCTGATGCGGTCGGCTTCGCTGATGGGCTTGTCTTCTTCAGCGACGTCTGTTTCATCAGCTTCAGGATTATTTTCAGTTTCTTCTACTGAAGGCGTTTCTGAGGATGTTTCAGCCTCTACGCTTTCGGGGGCATCGGGGGCATCGGTGTCAGCACTTTCTACCGCAGTGTCGTCGGGCGATAAGACATCTTCTGCCTGGCTATTTTCTATCTGGCTAAAGACGGGAATGCCAATTCCGGGTGCGATCGCCAGCAGGATCCCTAGCAAGACTGCTAAAAAACGTGACCAAACTCGGCTCTTAAAACGGGTCATAGGAAGTGTCTATCGTGTCTATATTGTTCGCTATACTGTTGTGTGTAAAGAATCGTGAAGCAGCAGTTATGAATCCTGAGACCCTAGAGGCTGTCAAGCCGTGGCTTAACTTTATTCACCCGACGTTGATGTGGGGCATTTTCGCGCTGACGCTCTACGCTGCCTATTTGGGATATCAGCACCGGCAGACCCGGTTGGCTACCGGCGAAGAAAAGAAAGCCCTGATCAAAGGCAAGTTTCTTGCCCGTCATCACCAGGCTGGCTCAGCGCTATTAGCCTTTATGGTGATCGGTAGCCTAGGCGGCATGGCCTCTACCTATATCAATAACGGCAAGCTGTTTTTTGGTCCTCATCTGCTAGCCGGATTAGGCATGATGGGCCTAATTGCCACCTCAGCTTCCCTAGTACCCTTTATGCAAAAGGGAAACGATACGGCCAGATACACGCATATTGCGCTGAATACGGTGCTAGTGGGCCTATTTGGCTGGCAAGCGATAACGGGTGTTCAGATTGTACAAAAAATCTTGAACAGCATGTTTGGCTAGGCTGCTTTTGAGTCTGCTGCAGGGATTGCTCTGTAAGGTTTGTGGTGCGACTGGGCTATCTGTGTCGTCCGTGGCTACACGGAACCGTGTGTCGTTTATCACGCGGTTCGAAAGGGTCTGATGGGCTACTGAGCGCACCAAAAACCGACTAGAAACGTTGCCAAGAAAAAAGCAGACCTCTGCGTTTGACAGGAAAGGTCTGCTTTTGAGCTATCTCACTGCTGATTCACGCAGAGCTTTATCCAATAAGGGACCGCCCCGACACAGTGAATTGGCTTCGATGCCGATAATATGCCCTCGTATTAAAAAAAATTGCTCTATCCTTTCAAATATCCGTATGCGGAGAAATTACTTGGTATAAAAATTTCTTGATACGTCGTTTTACAGTAGCGCCCACCATCCAAAAATATGACTTTTGTTGCTACTTTGTTGCCACGCAACACAATGGTCGCAGCTCGCCACCTTACATTAAGCAAGGTAAAGTCTCAGCCGATTATTTCCGAAATTGGCATTAATATCGTCCATTTTCCTCACAAATGAGGCGATCCGTATCCTTGCAAAGCGATTAGACCGGTCAGTACTCTAAATGGGTTGGTGCTTTTATCAAAAGCGAAACAAACCCTCAAATCGTCATGGTTAATAAACAGCGTTGGTGGCTCATGGCAGCTGCCTTGGTGGCTGGAGCGCTCAGTAGTATCACCGCCGGTTTCCTTCAATCTGCTTGGGCTCAGCCCGCCCGCCTCAACCCCGCTAGAGACCCAACCCAAGTCCCCTCGGCCCGCTATGCCCGTGGTGAAGAGGTGGATTTGTCCTTGATTGTAGAAGAGTGGCGCGATCGCTACCCCGCCACACCGATTTTTGCCTGCACGTGTAGCGCGCAGCGCTGTGGCGATGCAGAAATTTGGCCTTTTCGAACCTTTACGCTTTACCAGCCATTCATTGCGCTAGGTGAATTTAACGCAGCCAATAACGAAGAAAACGGCTTCAACTGCTTTGATATGGAGACGGGTGCACGACCTCGGTAACGTTGCCACATCGGTGCAACTTATTTCTCTGTGCGTTTTGTCCTCAAGATGGCCTTCCTTTTTGCTGTCAGTTTGGTACGACTTTTCTTCTCAAAATCATGCGGCATCACTTCACAAGATTCATGCGTCGACGCTCTCTCAATCAGGCTTCTTCCCCGGTTGCATTTACTCGGCTATTCACACTGCTCGGTGGGAGCGCTTGCCTAGCAGTGTCCGCTTGCCTAGTGCCTGCGGCGACCGCCCAGCCCCTGGCGCAAGTCGACACCTCAGCGCCAACGGCTCGCTATGCCAGCGGGCTCGATGTGGACCTTGCCGATATCGTCGCTGAGTGGCGCGGCTACTACGACGATGTGCCGGTCTATCTATGCGTTTGCCAAGATGGCACTTGCGACCAAACCGAGCAGTGGCCCTATCGTACGTTTGATCGCTATCAAATGAGTGTGGCCCTCGGCCCGACCAATGGCGAAGTCGCAGAAGCCTCTGGTGCTAACTGCTTTGACATTGCAGATGGCTCTAGGCCAAGTAACCCAAGGGCCTTCGTACTGCCAACAGAGTCGACCGCTGCTGTGCCCGATGCTGCCCCCGAACCCATTTCTGAACCTGAGCCACCCACTGTTTCAGTTGCGCCTAGCGATTCATCTGCTATTCCAGCAGTGATTTCACCTACCGAAGAGCCTGCTGCAGTCGTTGATTCACCACCGACTGTGAATGCGCCGGTCGTGGCGCCCCCTGTTGATGCTGGGACTGAGACGGCGGTCGTGTTGCCCAGTACTTTTTTGGCCCCTCCCAATGCCATCCCGACTGCGTCAGTTGTGAACAATGGCGCAGATATTCAGCTGGATTGGCCAAGCGGTCGCTCTAATGTGGTCAATGTGGCTGGCAGCACCTGGAATCTGAGCGTGCTGGATGCCGTAGACTGTGCCAGCCTAAACGTGGTCGATCAAAAGGTCATGGAGGCGCAGCGAGTGATTGCTGAGCCGGTGGTCGATGGCATTACGGGCAATGTAGCCGTGCCGGTGCTGCTCGATTCTTGTGTGGAAACTGACCAGAGTGCCGTGTTTATTCTCGATCCGACGGAGGGCGGTGGCTATGCGCTTTACCGGGCTCAGCTACCGGGCGATCGCAATTTTCCCAATGAGTTCTCAAGCTATGCCTTCAGCAGCATTATCAGCGTCGGCTACTGGAATGGTGCGCTGTCAGTCCGTCAGGGCTCGGCGAGTGGCGCTGAAGCGTTGATGCGGTTCCGCTCAGATGGCACCCCAAGTGGGACTTATGCTGGCTGCGGCGTGCTCACCGCCGGAGAGGGCATCAGCCGTCTATGCAATGAATAGCCGGTTGATGAAAGTGCGGGCGAAACGTTGCCAGTGAGTTCGGCCGACAAAAATACGCCTGTGTGACTTGGTAGCTCCCCAGCTGTGGGTGATTGCTATAAGCTTCTGTATGTAAGCTTCTCTGCCTGTTGTCTTTGGAGAAATTGCTCGGTATGACGTCCTCCCCAACGGCTCCATCCGTCAACGTAGCGCTGGCGATTTTGCACCAAGAGAATCAATTTTTGATGCAGCTGCGTGACGATATTCCTTCCATTGTGTTTCCTGGGCAGTGGGGATTTTTTGGTGGACATATTGAGCCGGGGGAGTCGGCAGAGGAGGGCGTTTTTCGGGAGCTGATGGAAGAGATTGGCTATCGCCCCGAGCAGCTGACGCTTTTTGGTGAGCAAACCGAGGCGAGGGTTCGTCGCTACTGCTTTTATGGTGAGCTGTCGGTACCGCTAGAGGCACTGCAGCTCAATGAGGGGCAAGACCTGGGGCTGTGCTCTGTGGCGGAAGTGTCAGCCGGTGAAAAGTACTCAGATAGGCTGGGTGAAGTGCGATCGCTCGGTAAGCCTCATCAGCAAATTCTGCTGAAGTTTTTAGAAAGCGGGTTGCTGTAATTTCAAATCTCATAACTGACTAGATAAAGCGAGTAGGGTGCCATCTATGCAAGTTACTTTTGATCAGCTATGGGCGATCGCTCAGCAAGTGGCCAACCAATCTGGTCAGTCAACGCAAAATGCCTTTCTCTCCCTAGCGCTAATCCTGGAGCGCCCCGTCGCAGCCTGGCAATATTACTGCACTCCCAAGAATGTCATCACCTTTGCTAGCACGGGCTGCGACGGCGTTCATTTCAGCTTTCTCCAGCAAGATCGGATGGTCAGCGGTTCAGCGCCCATTTCTCCTATTCAGCAGCTCTCGCGATCGCCCGTTGTCATGACGGTGCCTATGAATTTTGAAAATCAGAATATCGTTGTCAGTGAAAATCTGTACGAATTTCTATGCTTGGGCTGTAGAACCAGTTACGGCATGTTGGAACTGCTTTCCTGTCCGGAGAGCAATCTCTGCGCCCTAAAATCTTTTGACTATGCCGAGGCGCTATCTGAAGCGCAGGTCGCTCAGCTGCGCTTGCTCAATGATGCGTTTTCACTCTCTCCCTACATCAACCTCGAAGGCAGAATGAGGCACCTGCAGTCTACTTATTTGAGCTGCTTGCAGATGGGTGAGGTTGCCGTGGGAGATACGACGCATTGGCTACCGAGCCGTCCTATCAGCGTGTGATGCCATGCTAGAAAGCCTCCTGTGGATATTGCTGGGCGGCTTTGGGGCGGGTCAGGTAGCGCGGAGGCTGGGTGCGCCCGCACTGCTCGGCATGGTGATTGCTGGCATTGGGCTAGGCCCGCAAGTCGCTAACCTAATCAGTCTAGAGGTGTTGAACGCGGCTGGTGGTCTGCGCACCATTGCCGTCGTGGTGATTTTGATGAAGGCGGGGCTCGGGCTAGACCGGGAAAAGCTGGCGCAGCAAGGGTCAGTGGTGTTGCGCTTGGGCTGGCTACCTGCGACTTGTGAAGCGATCGCAGTTGCCTTTGCCGCTATGTGGATTTTTCAGTTTGATTTTTTAACCGGGCTGCTGTTGGGCTGTGTGGTGGGGGCAGAGTCGCCTGCGGTGATTGTGCCGGGGATGCTACGGCTAAAGCGCCTAGGCTGGGGCGTTAAAAAAGGCATTCCAGACGCGATTTTGACCGGTAGCGCCCTTTCGGATGTGCTGCTGCTGCTGGTGTTTAGTCTGCTACTGACGCTGTTGGGTCAGTCGGCTGCAGAGGGAGGGCTGCCTAGCGGTGGAACGCTGAACGCCTGGCTGCTGCTGCCGGTGCAGGTGATTGTGCAGATATTGTTGGGATTGCTACTGGGTGCGCTGGTAGCTCGGCTGCTGGTGTGGTTGTTTGCGCGGCAGCGATGGACTCAGACGGTGGTGCAAGAGACCTTAGTGGTGGCGGGGGTGGCGCTGTTGCTAGTCGTGGTGGCCGAGGATATGCCGGTATTTTCTGGCTATCTGGCCGTGATGGCGCTAGGATTTTTTGTCATCGAATTTGATGCGCCCCTGGCCCGGCGGCTGCGAACGGGGTTCAACAGTCTGTGGGGCGTCGCAGAAATTGTTCTATTTGTGCTGCTTGGTGCCAGCGTGCAAATAGATGTGTTAGAAAATGCGCTGTTGCCGGGACTGTTGCTGTTGGTAATAGGGACTTTGCTTGGACGCTCTGTTGGCTGGTACCTCTCGACGGTGGGCAGTCAGTGGACTTTGAGAGAGCGGCTGTTTTTGCTGCCGGGTAATTCTGCGAAGGCGACGGTGCAGGCGGCGATTGGGGCGATTCCGCTGGCCCAAGGAATAGAGGGTGGGGAGGTGATTTTAGCGATCGCAGCCCTTTCCATTTTGGTGACTGCACCCCTAGGCGCATGGGCCATCCCCACCTTTGCGCCCAAGCTGCTAACTCGCGGTGAAGTCGACCCGACAAAGGTAGCGGTCGTTCAGCGCACCGTATTGCTCGCAGCGGTTGATAGCTCTGGCCATGCAGCGGCGGTGCTATCAACCGCTGCCGAAATGGCTCGCAACAGTGAAGCCCAGGTAATTGTGTGCCATGTGGTGGAAACCGAGAGTTCGGCTAGCGTAAAACAGCTAAGGCTATTGGCTAAGCGGCTACTGGCAGATATTCGCTACGAGTTTAAGACCGTAGGGGGCGTTGTTCCCGAAGAGATCTTAAACATGGCCCAGCGCTACGGTGCTAACAAAATTGTGATGGGCAAACAAGGGCAACATTTTGCTAATGGCAGCTTGATAGGCTCAGTGTCTAGCACCGTATTGGAGATGAGTCTGCAGCCTGTGCTGATTGTGACTGCTGAAGCTGTCTGATGTGAAGGTGGCGCTGCTAATGTCGCATGTCATTAGCAAGATAAAACAAAGCTCTAGGCCAGGGTGAACTGAGACTTTTTAAGTAATCTAGAACGTTGTCTCTTCAGTCAGTTGAAAGATGTGCTGTGGGCAATAGGACGATAGCTTACAAATAACAAACTAATTGTTGCAATATTTGATTGTGGAGGCGTAATATTCATGAAATTTGGCAAGCTAGAAAAGCATTTAGGACTCGCTGGTTTTACCGTTACCAGCGTAATCCTAATGAGCCATTCGTTGTCTAGGCCCTCAATGGCTCAGGATACTGACTCATTCTGCCCAGGTATCTTCTATCAAGAGCCTTTTACCAGCCGTGTCGCTGCACCTGCGGGATGTCCGCTGACTGAGTATCAGAGAACCCTTGAGGGCAGCGCGCAGACTATAGATCCCAGTCTTATGGACCAGCCGGAGAGCTTGGAAGCTTTGGAAACTGCCGAGACGGGTGAACTTGGTGTGAACAGCAGTGAGCAGGCGATTAGATTGTGATCGCTACAAATCACCGTCTTAGAAAGAGAAAATGGTGGCGCTCAGCCCAACAGCCTAGAAGCGCTACAAGGCTCTGCCCCGAGCGAACTGGGCGCTAATGATAGTGACCAGCTCGATACCATTGAGTAGTGGCGCCAAGTGATGGACTAGCCCTTGACGGAGCCTGCTAGTAGGCCGCGCACAAAGTAGCGCTGCAGGGCAAAAAAGACCGCCATCGGGACCAGCATGGAGATAAATGCACCCGCCGTGAGCAGGAACCAATCTTGCCCGCGATCGCCCACAATATTCCGCAGGACCAGCGTCACCGGTGCCACATTCTGATTCCCGCCCAAATACACCAGCGCCACCAGCAGATCGTTCCACACCCAGAGGAATTGAAAGACGGCAAAAGAGGCCAGTGCAGGCATGCTCAAGGGCACCACAACTCGTGTGAACGTTTGCAGATGGGAGGCACCATCCACCGCAGCGGCTTCTATAAGGTCGCGGGGCAAGGAGCCAATGTAGTTGCGCAGTAGGTAAATTCCAAGCGGCAGTCCATAGGCGCTATGGGCTAGCCATACCGCTAGGTAAGTGCCCGATAGACCCACCGCATTGTAGGCACGCAAGATGGGAATTAGCGTCATCTGTAGCGGCACGACCAGCAGCCCCACGATGATGACAAAGAGTGTTTGCCTACCGGGGAAGTCCATCCAGGCCAGGGCGTAGGCGGCAAAGGTTGCGATCGCAATTGGAATCACCGTAGCCGGTACCGAAATCACCAGGCTATTCAGAAAGGCCTGCCCCATGCCTTGCTCAAAGAGCACCGCGCCGTAGTTACTCAGCGTGAACTGGGTGAAGGCAAACGGATTGAGGAAAACGGTCCACCAGCCGGTTTGCGTGAGGTCGCCTGCCGGGCGAAAAGAGCTAATGAGCAGCCCCAGCGTGGGCAAAGTCCAAATGACGGCTAAGCCAACGACCGCAATGTGGACCGGCGTCTTACGAATGAATTGCTCAAACTTCGACTGCTCTGGCTTTTTAGGGGTTGGGGTTTTGTAGGCAGCATCTTCGGGCGCTGGCGTTTGGCTGGCCGGTAGCTGAGAAGAGGTCATCGGTCTAGCTCCTGCTGGCGAAAGCGACGAATATTGGCCACCATAATCGGGATAACGGCGATTAATAGGATGACGGCGATCGCACTTCCCCGACCAAAATTGCGAAAGTTGAACATCTCTTTCACCATGCGGCTGGCAATCACATCCGTATCTAAGTTGCCACCAGTCATCACAAAGACAATATCAAACACCTTCAGCACCAGCACCACCACCGTCGTGGCCACCACCGTCACCGTCGGCATAATCATCGGCACAATAATCCGCCGAAAGATCTGAAATTCGCTGGCGCCATCTACCCTAGCCGCCTCAATCACATCCTTGGGCACGCCTTTGACCGCAGAAGAAAGCAGCACCATACAGAAGCCCGTTTGCAGCCAAATCATAATCGCAATCAGCGAAAAGTTATTGATGCTGCGATCTACCAGCCAGGCCACCGGTTCAAACCCCAAAGAGACCGCCACAGCATTGAGCAATCCTATCTGCTCTGTGCCAGCAGGCTTGAAGGCATACATAAATCGCCAGATGACGCTCGCCCCCACAAACGAGATGGCCATCGGCAGAAAAATCAATGACTTCGCTGCCGATTCGTATCTGACGCGGTCTACCAATACGGCAATAATCAGGCCGAGACTAACGCTGATACCCGTCACCAGCACGAGCCACAGCAAGTTGTTGCGAAACGCCGTCAGCATGCCCGGATCGGTAAAGGCAAACGCGTAGTTTTTGAAGCCAACAAACTCGCTTGAATCCTTGCTGAAAAAGCTAATGTAGATTGTCTGCAGCGTCGGGAAAATAAGATAGGCGACCAGCAACAGCAGCGAAGGGCCCATGTAGATCCAGGGCAGCACCCGATTGCCAGCGGGTCTGGGCAGTGTTCTTTCGACCAGGATATTCAGCCCGTAGAAAAGGGCGATAATGCCACCCGAGCCGAGTGCGATCGCGAGTACTGCCTGTAAAACTAGCGCTAGGTTTTGACCATTCATAGTGCACAACAGCTGCTTTTGGCTGTGTCTACTGGTTAGCCGCTCTATGAAAGACTACACCGCCCGCGAACGAGCACCAAAAAAAACTACCCAATGTCTGTACTGACGCATACCGCCTGTGCAGATATTGGGTAGCGTGATGGAGTCACGGCTGAATTGTTCGGGTTTTAGTGGCTAGCTTAGGTAGCCAAATACGTCGGTATCGTTGAGATCGAGATGGGTGACCTCGGCGACAATGGCAATGCGATCGCCATGGCGCAAAATCTGGGTATTGCCATCCTTTTCGTACAGCTTGTAGTCACTGGCAGAGCCATGCAGCACCATCACATCTGCCCCGACTTGGAAGTCTCTAACCAGCGCAAAATCTTGACCGCCATTGGCTGCGTAGTAAGCCCGGTGCTCGTCTCCTAAGATGAACAAATCGCCGTCTGTGCCGCCAATCAGGGTGTCTCGCTCTCCGGCGCCTGCATTGTGAGCATCGGTCCCATTGAGTTTGTCACTTCCTTGCAGTGCCACCAGCAGGTCGTTGCCACCACCACCGATGAGCAAATCGTCGCCCTCACGGCCAAAGAGCGTATCATCGCCCAATCCACCGTAGATCCAGTCTTTGCCAAGGCCACCGTCGAGCACGTCATCGCCATCTAGGCCATACAGCTCGTCCATGCCGTCGTTGCCGATGAGTTCGTTAGCCCCTGCATCGCCCCGCAAAAAGTCGTTGTTGTCTGTGCCGATCACATTGACAAAGTTTTTGACGATGTAGGTCGGGTTGTTCGGCAAGTTTTCGACCGTCATGCTGTGCTGGCTCAGGTCTACTTCGATGGCGACATCGCCAGTCTGAACGCTGCCATCAATAGTGTTGGCCTGACCCACCGCGCCAATCACTGTTTCAACAGAAACGAGATGATCACGGCCAGCAGCTCCTTTATCGACGGCGCCAACTACTTCGAAGGTAATGGCGTCATCAAGCGCGCTGTAGTCGGCCACATCGTAGCCGCTGCCCCCATTCAAGAGGTCATGTCCGGTACCTCCGATAATCAGGTCATTCCCTTTACCGCCATAGCTCTTATCGTTGCCAGCGCCGCCGTCTAGTGTGTCTTTGCCGTTGCCGCCATAGAGCCTATCGTGACCATCCTGGCCGCCCAGCGTATCGTTGCCATCTCGGCCAAAGATGCGATCATTCCCTTTGAGGCCGTTGATGACGTTATCTACGGCGCTGCCTTTGAGATAGTCGCTGCCTAGGGAGCCGTCGATATTTTCAATGGAGATAATGTATTCGCTGCCGCCACCACGATAGGCATATACGCACTGCGCGGCCAAGTCGGCATGGAGCCCGTAGTGCCAGTGGCTGTAAGAAACCGTATCTGTGCCTTCTCCGCCGTGGATGTAGTCGTTGCCAAAGCCACCGTAAATGGTGTCATTTCCTTCGCCTGCAAAGATGACATCTCGGCCATAGCCTGCATAGATAACGTCGTCACCGGCTTTGCCGACGATGTAGTCGTTGCCATGGGTGCCGTGAATGTTGTCGCTCTCTTCGGTTCCCCAGATGTAGTTGTAGGGGGTGTAGTAATAAGTCATGGAAAAAAGGGTGATGTCGGAAGTTATGTCGGACGTGCTTGTGCTAAAAGATGCTCAAACAACAATGGTGCTGAAACAACAATGATGCTGAAACAACAATTTTGTTAGCGCTCTGTTTTGTGAGAAGTCCGGCTGTTGAAAGTCCAGCTTATGGAGCTCCGGTTTAATCGGATTCTGCTGTCTCTGAAAAAAGATGCACGGCGCCCAAATGCTTTACTTGTCGGGACTGCAGGATTTTTCTTCTTCTAAAAAAGAGACTTTGAATTGACTGATTGGAGTATAGGAGACGTCAGTATGATCGCTGAATATGCACTAGCCTTCTGGCACAAAAAAAAGACCCAACAGGTTGGGTCAGTGAAGAGAGTATTAATCAAGGAACCCTGTATCAAGGAATCTTGAATCAACGGATATTTTTGGTGACAGCCTAACGACAGCTTATTCGGGCCAGCTTTCTTCAATGGCCTTGGTAACATCTTCTGCCGATTCGCCAACGGCAAAATCTACCACACCCGACCAAAACGTGCCGGTCCCGACGGCGCCAGGCATCATATCGGAGCCATCGAAGCGAATCACGTCGGCATCGGCCAAAATCTGGGCGATTTTTTGGCTGACGACATCGGGATAGGCATCGAGTGAAACTGCCTTGTGCGGAGAGATGAATCCGCCCAAGCCTGCCCAGATTTCGTGGGGGACGGGTGTCGCTAGGTATTCCATAAGGGCGCGCGCTTCCGGCGTGTCATTAAACATGCCAAAGGCATCGCCTGCTACGAGGACGGGCAGGCCAAACTTTTCGTCAATGCCAGGTAGGGGAAAGACGTCGTAGTCTACATTGGGGGCTTTGTCTTCGGGGAAAAAGGTGGAGATGAAGCTGGCCTGCCGGTGCAGGTAGCAGGTGGGCGGCTCATTGAAAAGGCCGAGAGGCGAGTCGCCAAAGGGGGTGCTCACTGCGTTGACCGCGCCGCCGCTGACGTACTTGGGTTCGAGCAGAATCTTGCCAAATTCATTGAAGGCATTGACCACTTCTGGCGAATCGAAGGGCAGCTCGTGGCTAATCCACTGGTCGTAGGCTTCGGGGCCAGCGGTGCGCAGCATCAGATCTTCTACCCAATCGGTGCCTGGCCAGCCAGTCGCATCGCCACTTTCTAGCCCAATGCACCAGGGCGTTTCACCCTCGGCGGCAATTTTGTCGCTGAGGGCAGTCAGCTCTGACCAGGTGGTGGGTACTTGATAGTTTTTGGCATCGAAGGCAGAGGGCCGATACCACACGAGGCTCTTCACAGAAGCCCGGTACCAAATGCCGTAGGGTTCGTCATCGATGGTGCCGAGGTCTAGCCATGTATCTGGGTAGGCCGCCCGCAGCGTGTTGACATCCATGAAGTTCGTCAGGGGAATCAGCTGACCGCTCCTGGCAAAGTCAGTCATGAGGCCGGGCTGAGGAAACATTGCGAGGTCAGGCGCATCGCCAGATTCTACGCGCACGGGCAGCAGCGTTGCGAAGGCGTCGGTGCCTTCGTACACCACTTCGATGCCGGTTTCTTCTTCGAAGGGGGCTAGGGCCTGTTCTAGTTTCTGTTGCTGTTCGCCGACGATGACGCCGAGAATGGTGACGGTGTTTTCAGCTTGTTCGGTGCCTGCGCGATCGCACCCCGTAAGAAGTAGTGAAGAGGCCAGGGTGAGCCCCATGGCTAGAGTGTTTGCGCGGCCTAACTTAAGCTGGAACAGAGAGGTCATATTAAAGCTTTTTTGAGCGATCGCCAAAAATTACAGTGAATAAAGTTGATTATGCTTTCCAGTGTACCAAGCTGATATGGCCAGCATAAGGAGAACATCATGAAGCCACTGGTACCTGCCGACTTTCCTGTCCCAGCGGAGCTAGAGACAGACAAATTTCGCCTGAGAATGCTCAGCATCAACGACGTAGTAAAAGACTACGACGCCGTCATGACTAGCCGCGAGCATTTGCAGGGCGTATTTGGCCCGCAGAGCAACTGGCCCAGTGCCGACTTGTCGCTGGAGCAAGACCTGATTGATCTAGGCTGGCATCAAAAAGAATTTCAGCGACGAACCTCTTTTGCCTACACCGTGATGAGCCTAGACGAGTCGACCTGCCTAGGCTGCGTGTACTTCTACCCTTCATCTGCTGCCGAGTACGATGCCCAAGCTATTTTGTGGGTTCGCCAGAGCGAACTGGCTAACGGACTAGACGAGGCGCTGATGCGAACGGTCAAAGATTGGCTTGTGGCCAAGTGGCCATTCGAGCGAGTGGCATTTCCAGGTCGGGAGGTTGCCTGGGAAAGCTACGAAGCAGGCTAGGCATAGCGCACTGAGCCAGTCTATTCACCCACTCTGCAACGGTCGGCCTCCAGGCAGGCAATTTTCTCTTCTCTTTCTGCAATTACCTTTTGCAGGCTGGGGCGCCCGGTCAGCGCTAGTCGCCGGTCGGCCCACAGGTCGTAAACCTTGTCGATGATGGGTCCGATAACGGGCCACTTGGTCGCCGCATAAATCCAGCCAATTCCGAGGGCGTCGTAGGTGCGCTGAAACACTTCCACATTTTTGACAACGGTGCCATCGGCCAGCACAGCATGTATACGGCCCATCGCCGTTTCAAAGTCGACACCGCCATTGTCTTCTGGGCGATAGTTCAAGTCGGCAATATCTGTAAACTTCACCAGGCCGCGGCCAGCGTCTTTCTTCCGTAAAAAGTTCACTTCCCGCAGGCACAGCGGACAGTCTCCGTCGTACAGCAGGTTTACTTTCCACCGGTTGTCTTGGGCTTCTGAAGCAGGGGCAGCTTTGGTTTCAGAAAGGGTCATGCGAGAGAAAATAGATACTTGTTATCTCTATTTTAACCGGTTTATTTAAGAAATGTTACGAGCCGCGCTTCTACTTTGGGAGCTTATGGCAAGGCTGTTTTGGGTCACCCTGCGTGCTGCATTCGGCTAAGCAGGGTTGAGAAATCGCATCATCTTCCAAAATCGTTGGTGCCTGCTTCCCGAAGGTCATCACGCAGCTGAAATCGTCGAAGTTTGGCTCCATAGTGAGCGGAATGCCAAACTTTTCAGTAAAAAAAGTTTGGGTAGGCAGTTTGCACATGTTTACGCACATGCCCACGCACTGACTATCTTCGAGGTAGCGGCACTTTTCGATATGGACGGCGCTAGGCTGCGATCGCACTTCTCCATCTAGCCCTGTTACCTCAGCCGTCGCGACGCTGCACGGCCCCACCAACCACTCAAACATCTGCGAGGCAAACCAGGCATTCAGCACACACACCAACCGCGTCGGGGAGAAAACGCTGCGGATGATCCACAGAATAGGCGCGGGTACCAGCGACTGCAGCACTTGGGCAACCACCGCCTGCTGTTCATCGGCGCTGCGGCCCTGCATAATTTGTTTGGAGAGATCTACAAAGCCCTCGTAGCCTGTCTTTTGCGTGTCTCCGGCGAGCGCTTTTGCCATCTTGCGGGAAAACAGCCAAATAAACAGCCGGTCCAACAGATTGTCTTGGTAGGTTTTGGCGTAGTCTTCTGCGGTGTGCATGGCGCGCTTCTCAGTCTTCTCTTCATACTAGGGCTTTTGCCGATTCCTTCGAAAGATATTGAGAGCAAGGACTAAGCAAAGCCCCCCCGCCGCCAGCAAAATCAGAACAGGAAGGAGACCACGCTGACGGGTCGCAAAGTCTTCTGTTGTCGCAGGCTCGGTGCCATCCTGCGGTGCTGGCAGCGCGGCAGCGTCATTTTCAGGAATGGTTGGCACCGCACTGCCCGCCGCGACCGTCGTTTCAAATTCAAAGGTAAAAGGTGAAAAATCTCCTGCCTCAACTGGCTCACCGGTCAGCGTCAATGTGTAGAGGCCAACCTCTGGAAAGGTGAATTGAGCGCCGGGAATATCTTCGTAGCCTTCAGCATCGACAGGACTGAGTGCTGGTGTGAGTGGCTCGGCTGCAGCGCTTTCTGAGGAAACGGTCAGCTGGCAGTCGCAGGCCGAAAGGGGAATGACTTCGCCGCCTCTACGGGTGAGGGCAAACCAGGCAAGGCTCTCTTCTCCAGCAAGCGGTGTATCGTCGGGTTCTATGTGCAGCGTAGCGCCCACATCTTCCATCACTTCGACCTGGTGCGCGATCGCCCGCTGCCAACCCGACTCAAGCGGAAGGAGAATCAGACTGAGGCCGACTAGCGGCAGGCTCCGTATGGCAACCGTTTTGAGCACTTGACGGAAGGGCGTTGCTTTTGGGTGGGGCATAGTTTTGTGTCTGAGAAAATAGGGTCCAAACAGGGCGCGATCGCAGTGCTAACACGCCTAATACAACCAGAGCTAACGTGCCAACTCGGGTGTGATGCTGCCAGGTGAGCGACAGCGTCCCCCAGTAGTTCGCCCCGGTGAGAGCGGTGTGTCCAGCGGCGAGTAATAGCGCAGGAACGCCCAGCAGGTGCAGCTTGCGCCAGCGACTGCCCAGCCTTTTTTGAGCCTGGTCGAAGCTGGTGAGCGCAGCAGGCAGCATTAGGAAAAGTGCGATCGCGCCCAGCAAAATTCCCCGCTGATGGGCAGGCAGCATAAACTGCACGGCCTGCCAGTTCCACTGCCAGCTGTGGCTGACCATGTGCAGCACATGCAGCAAGCTCAGTACAAAGGCCCCTACCCCCAGCACTCGCCGATACTTGAGCGGTCCGGCCCATAGCTTACTCACAGGCCGAGCCACTAGGGCCAGCATCAGCGCTCCGAGCGCGGCATGTCCGCTGTAGTCGTGCATGGCGCTACCGGTTCGTACCAACAGCAGCGCCCCAATCAAAACCGTCATCCACCCGCCCAGCCGAAAAAGCTGCGATCGCCGATCTTGACTCAGCACAGACGTCGCTAGCCCCATCGCCAACATGGCAGGCACCGTGCCCGCTCCAAAGGCTAGCATCACCGCTCCGCCTCCCGCCAGGTTCTGCGTGGCAGCAGCCCGCAGCTGACCCGTGTACAGAAATCCACAGGGAATCAGCCCCCACAGCAGCCCCAATATCAGCGGTGTGAAAGCCCCTTTGCTGCTAGAAACTTGTTGCATCCATTGATTGATGCGTTCGTGAATGCGCGCCTGCCGCGCCGGATGCAAGAAAGGCAGCGGTGGCAAAAAGCTAGGCTGCGCTTGGGTAAATCCAAACCAAATCAGCAGCAGTCCTGTGAGCATGGAGATCGCCCGCCGCAGACCGGAGCCGATGCCTGCCACCTGCCCCCCCGCAAACAGCACAGAGCCTAAGCCACCAATGAGCGCTCCAACGAGGGCATAGCTAGCCAAGCGACCCAGATTGAGCAGCAGGTGAAAGGTAATTTGCTGTCGCCAGGTGCGATCGCCTACAGCCTTTTCTGCTCCATCTGCTCCAATAGTCTGGCTCGAAACAGGGTTCGAAACCGAAAGCGCAAAGGCGGCGGTAATGGGCCCGCACATACCAACGCAGTGGCCAAAGCTTCCAAGAAAGCCTATGGCCGCAGTCAGCCATAGATCGAGGAGGGTTGGCATCGTGGGGGCGGTGAGGTAGGCGGTGCGTTAAGGGGTGTTGTTGTCGGTGAGGTCGGTTTGGTTGGGGTCGTAAACCTCAATCATAACGCTGTCTTCAATGGGTTCATCTTGGGTGGTCAGGGTTTCGTGCCCGTTGGCATTGAGGGTGACGCGGATCTCGTTTTCGCCGCCAGGGAGGGTGGGAAGGTGAGTCCAGGTGCTGTAAATGCGCTGAATGGGCTCGTCGTTTATATATAGATGGCCGTGACCTTCCGTAGGGAGACTTTCACCGTTGACCTTACTGGGCTCAAAGCTGAAGTTGGCAGTCCCTACGTACAGATTCCAGCCCCGCACATCGTCTTGTTCTACGCGAACGCTGATGGCAGGTACTAGCGTGCCTGCGGGCACTTCTAGTGTTTTGCTGTGGAAAATATCGTGGTTTGTATGCACTCGCTTGGGCTGGTCGGCGGCATGGCTGCTGTGGTCGTGCCCGGCTTCAGCATGGTTGCCATGGTCATGGTCTGCTTGGGCTTCTTCGGCAGCGATCGCCCGCGTATCTTCTGCCCCTGTATAGGAGCTGGAATAACCACAGCTGACCGCAAGCAGCGCAGTACCCAAGAGGGCTGCAGAAGAGACAGCAGATCTAAAAATCCGGTAGATAGCCATGGTGATTCATTCAATAGGGACTAAGTGCCTAACATCCTATAGCAAATGTCCTAAATGTCTGACGAGGATCACATACATCTTGCAAATGTTGCGGCGAATAGTCAAAAGACAACGCGTCAGTGGGACGGCGCGGTTAGGCAAGCCGTGTGGCAGTTACACATTTTGTCGGTATGCTGCCCTGCGCTCCATGCCAGTATCGCGGAAACAACCTGATTGCTTAGTAAAGGCAATATCCGTAAATACGCTGAAGATGGCCCGTAGACCGGAAATGGGTATTGTGAGGACGTAGTTTTAAAGTGTCATGTGACGGCTAGTCACATAAACTTTTTAAGAGGAATTTGGTCGCAAATGAATAAAAAAATCTTGGCGGGCGTCGGTGTAGGGAGCGTGCTTGCGCTTTTCTTTGGGGGTAAGGCGGTCGTCTCTCACGTCGCGGCCAAAGAACTCGACAAAGCGATTGAAGAAGTTTCTGCGTTTGTCGATGTTGACTATCAAAAAGTAGATGTCTCTTTGCTCGGTAGAGGCACCACCGTCAAAAATATGGTGATTACGCCTGTGGCGTCTGGCGTTCCCATCACGGTCGATGAGATGACCCTCTACGACTACAAAGACAAAAACGAAGTCCCCACCTATCTAAACTTAGCTGTTAAAGGTATCTCTCTGAGCCCAGAAGCGCTAGGCGACAACGCAGAGCTATTTTCTGAACTCGGCTACGAAAAAGATCTCTCTGCAAACTTTGCCACCGAATACGAATACAAAGAAGGTGAAAAAACGGTTCGACTCAAGCAGCTGCGGCTCGGGGCTGACGACGTTGGCAATGTAGAAATGAACTTTCGCTTTAGCAATGTCAGCCTAGATCAGAACGCGATTGCGAGCCTACCTTTATCACTGTTCGGCATGGAGTTTCACGAAGCCAAAATCACCTACAAAGACGACTCCTTTATGGAGCGCCTGTTTGAAACGACTGCCGCTGCCGAAGGCATCAGCGTAGAAGAAGCCAAGTCTGCCGCTATCCAAGGCCTAGAGCAAGAGCTAGAAGCCGGTAATAGCCCACTGCCTGACACTTTTGTCAGTGAGATGAAAGACTTTATCAACGATCCAGATAGTTTCTCTCTGACGTTCTCGCCCTCAGACCCGGTTCCCTTTAGCAGCTTTGCTAGCGTTGGTGGGCCAGAGGAGATGATTGAGCTGTTGAATGTGAAGTTTGAATCTTAATCATCTAACCCTCGCGCTGCTACCCTAAGTTCCCTGCGGTCTACTCTGCTGGTCAGATTGATATACCTCTATGGCTTCGTCTGAGTCGGCGCTGCTCTGCCGCGACCAGCCTGTGGGCTCGGGCTCAGTGGGCTGATGCTTGGTGGGGCCAGAGGGGGGTGTGCCTTTGCCCGTGCTGAGATTTTTGACCACGATGTAAAGGATGGGGACGACGAACAGGCTGAGGAACGTGGCGACCAGCATGCCACCAAAGACGGCTGTCCCCAAAGATTGACGACTCCCGGCCCCGGCACCCGTTGCAATCACCAGTGGGAAAATACTGCTCAGCGTAGAAATCGCCGTCATCAAAATCGGTCGCATCCTTTGCTTGGCAGCTTCTAGCGCCGACTGGGTAATGGTGCGTCCCTGATCGCGCAGCTGGTTGGCAAATTCCACAATCAGAATGGAGTTTTTACTGGCTAGGCCGATCAGCATCACCAGACCGATCTGGCAGTAAACATCGTTGGGTAGGCTGCGCAGGGTTTGGGCGAGTAGGGCTCCCAACACTGCCAGCGGCACCGCAAACAAAATAATTACCGGGTCGACATAGCTTTCGTACTGGGCGGCCAGCACCAAAAAGACAAGTACGATGCCCAGGCTAAAGATAATCGGCGCTTGGTTGCCCCCTTCAATTTCTTCGAGCGCCGTACCGGACCATTCGTAGCCAAAGCCTGCAGGCAGCACCTGCTCGGCGACATTTTCCATGGCGGTGAGGGCGGCTCCCGAGCTGACGCCTTCAGCAGGTGCACCGTTGATGGCAATCGAGCGAAAGAGGTTGTAGTGGTTGATCGTTTGGGCACCGACGGTGTCGGTCGTGTTGATGAGGTTGCCCATGGGCACCATGTTGCCTGCCTGCGATCGCACATACAGCTTCTCAATATCACTAGGAGTAGAGCGATGCTGCTGATCGGCCTGCACATAGACCCGGTAGGTGCGCCCCTGCAGGTTAAAGTCATTCACATAGCGCGACCCCAAGTTGGTTTGCAAGGTGCTAAAGATGTCATTGATATTGACGTTCAGCGCCTTTGCTTGGTCGCGGTTCACGCTGATGGCAATCTGCGGCGTGCTGGCCGCGTAAGTGCTAAAGACATTGCTCAGCTGCGGATTTTGGCTGGCGGCACCCATAATGGCGCCCATGCTGTTCACGAGGTCGCCTAGTTCGGCGTTGCCCCGGCGGTCTTGCAGCTGAAATTCGAATCCGCCAAAGTTGCTCAAGCCTTGAATCGCTGGTGGGTTCACTGCGATCATTCGGGCGTCGGTGATGCCCATTAGCTCACCATTGACGCGGCCAATAATCTCGAAGGCGCTGGCTCTCCGCTCTCCCCACGGATTGAGTGTCGTAAAGACCACGCCGTTGTTGGCTGTGTTGCCGCTAAAGCTAAAGCCGCCAACCGCGAAGGTCGCCCGCACTTCGGGCTGGGCCAGCATAATTTCTTCTACCTGCTCCATTACCTGGCTGGTGTAGTTGAGCGAGACGCCTTCGGGCCCTTGGATGATGGTGATGAAGTAGCCCTGGTCTTCGTCGGGGAGGAAGGCTGAAGGTACGGTGGTGTAGAGCCAGCCGGTGATTACCAGCAGCGTGACAAAAATCGCCAGCACAGCAGGCTTGACCCGGTTGAGAATGCGCAGGCCGCTACCGTAGCGATCGCGCAACCAATCCAGTCCATTATTAAACGGTACAAATACCCGAGCCCGCCAACCCGTGGGCTCCCGCCTCGGTCGCAGCAGCAGTCCGGCTAGGGTGGGGGTGAGGGTAAGGGCATTGAAAGTGGAGAGGGCGATCGCAAAGGCAATCGTCAGCGCAAACTGCCGGTACAGCGCGCCCGTGGTCCCTGGGAAAAAAGCCACCGGCACAAACACCGCCATCAGCACCAGAGACGTGGCAATGACCGCCCCCGTCAGCTCGCTCATAGAAGTGATCGCAGCCTCCACCGGGTTGAGCCCGCGCTGGTTGATCTTAGAGCTGATATCTTCGACCACCACAATCGCATCATCCACCACCATGCCCGTTGCCAGAGTGAGGCCAAACAGGGTCAGACTGTTGATCGAAAAGCCAAACAGCTTAACAATGGCAAAAGTAGCAATCAGCGACACCGGAATCGTCACTGCCGGGATAATGGTCGTTCGCCAGTCTTGCAAAAAGACGTAGATAACGATTACCACTAGGCCGACTGCCTGCACCAGGGTCCACAGCACGCTGAGCAAAGACTGCTCTACAAATTCTGTGGTGTCGAAGCCAATGCCGTATTCCATCCCCGGCGGAAAGTCTTCGGCCAGTTCAGCCATCGTTTCTTTGACGCCTTGGGCCACCTCCAGCGCATTGCTCCCCGGCAGCTGAAAAATGCCCAGACCGATGGCCTCATTGCCCCGGAAGCGCAAAAACGTGCTGTACTGCTCGGCGCCCAGTTCAGCGCGGCCCACATCCCGAAAGCGAACCAGCTGATTGTTTTCACCGGTCTCTAGCACCAAGTCTTCAAATTCATCGACGGTGCGCAGGCGGCTCTCGGCCCGCAGGTCGATTTGAAAATTTTGCTCGTCGGGGGTGGGGGGCTGGCCAATTTGTCCGGCGCCGACCTGAATATTTTGCTCCTGCAGGGCAGTGACGACGTCGTCGGCAGTGAGCCCGCGACCGGCCAGCTTTTGTGGATCGAGCCAGAGGCGCATGGCGTAGGTGCGCTCACCAAAGATGGTGACATTACCAACGCCCCGCACCCGCCTAAGCGCATCAGCCACATACAGATCGGCGTAGTTACTCAAGAAAACATCGTCGTATTCATCGCCATCGGTGTACAGACTCATGGCCAGCAAGATGTTGCTGGTTTGCTTAGCGACGGTGACGCCTGTTTGGCGGACGGCTTCTGGTAGCTGGGGCTCCGCGAGGGAGACCCGGTTTTGCACGTCGACAGCGGCGATGTCTTTATCCCGAGAAGCGTCGAAGGTGACAACGATATTGCTGACGCCGTCGTTACTGCTGTTGGAGGTCATGTATCGCATGCCTTCCACACCGTTGATCTGCCGCTCGATAACGGTGGTGACGCCGCGCTCTACCGTTTCGGCATCTGCGCCAATGTACCGGGAGGTGACGTTCACCTGCGTTGGGCTGATGTCTGGATACTGGGCGATGGGCAGGGTCGGAATGCTGACCGCGCCAATCAGCAGCATGATCAGGGCGCAAACAGTCGCAAAAACCGGACGTTTAATAAAGTAGTTGACGAACATGGCATGAGCCGAAAGGGTCAGTTGTTCGGAAAGGCTGGGGTGCTAGCTGAGGCGTTTGGAGCGCGGACAAAGAACGTCCTTTGGGTCCAAAAATTAAGATGCAGCGGGCTTGGCCGCTTATCCGGGCGGTCCATCGGCGGCGGGGTCGCTTTCTGCCGCTTCGCTTTCGGTCTGCTCGGTGATGGGCACGCCATCGCGAAGATTGAGCAGGCCGGAGGTGATGATGGTGTCTCCGGGTTCTAAGCCCTCTAGCACCTGGTAACTGTTGCCTTGCAGGTCGCCGAGGGTGACGGGCTGCAGCTTGGCGACGGTCGGTGGAGGACCTTCGGCTTGGCCGCCGGGCGGTCCACCGGGCGGCCCACCGGGTGCCCCTTCGGCCTCGCCCTCAGCCGGTGGGTCCGGTTCACCGGGCACAAAGACAAAGGTTTCACCACCGATGCGGGAGACCGCCGTTGTCGGAATTAGGATGCCGGGGCGCTCGTCCCAAACGACGCGGACCTCTAGGCGCTGGTCGTCTTGGATGGGCTGGGAGGGATTGCTGAATCTGGCTTTGGCCAGGATGGTTTGGGTCGCGGCGTCAGTGGTGGGGGAGACGAATCGAATGTTGCCGGTGGCAATGACCGCGTCTTGGCCAAATAGGCTCAGCTCTACTGGTAGGCCAGGCCTGATCCGGCTGGCCTCGCTGATAGGCACTGAAATTTCTAAATCGAGGTCTTGATTTTGGGTGATGGTGGCGAGCTGGCTGCCTGCTGTGACGTAGTCGCCTAGCTTGATGGGAATATCGCCGACAATGCCAGCAATGGGCGCAGTGACGGTTTTATCGATTAGGTCTTGCTCAATGGCGCTGGCGTTGGCGTTGGTTTGCTCTAGGGTGGCTTCGGCCCCTGTCAGGCTAGATTCTAGGGCGGCGATTTCTTGCTGGGCGGAGAGCAAGGCGGCTTCTGCTACGGTGCGATCGCGCCTAACTTGATCCAGTTCTTCCTGAGCCAATGCACCTTGTTCAACGAGCGTTGCAGTACGAGCTAAATCTGTTTCCTGCAGTTCTAATTCTGCGACAAGCTCGGTTTGCCGTTCGCGCGCGGCCCGTAGCTGTGCCTGAGCAGTGTCTCTGCTAGAGCGAGCCGCACTAACGCTCGCTAGTGCCGCGTTGAAATCGGCCTGCGATCGCTGCGGACTGAGCTGCATAATCGGGTCGCCAGCCGCCACGTTGTCACCGGAGGACACAAAAATCTGCACAACTCGCCCATCGGCCTCTGGCTGCAGGCTCACTCCCGCCTGCGCATCCAGCGTACCGACGTATTCTGAACTGTCTTCTAGCTCTGCTTCTTGGAGCCGCTCTGTGGTGACTGGGAAGGCCGGTGGACCCTGCATGCCCGGGTTTCTACCGCCAGCGATCGCCCGCCACAGCACAAACCCAACCCCCGTCATCGCAACGGCCAAGAGCAGCAGCCATATCCACATTCTGAAGCCTTTGCCACCTTCTGAAGCCATTGTCCCACCGGGCCTACGCGGCGGAGAGGCAGACTCAATCTGGGCGGTCGCCTCGGTAGAGAGCGCACCGTCATTGATAGAAGCCGCCGTTTGACCGGCTGGCGGGTTTGGCGTAGAGCTTGGAAGCGCAGCGGGTGAGGAATCCGAAGAAGCCGTCATGGAGAGATACCTTTGCAATAGTCTCTAATCGTCCGCTGCCGTAATAAAGATAAAAACAGCGATACAGCACGTTGCTGCTGATTGATCTTGAGTATAACTAAACTAACCAGTTTGGTTTAGTTTTCTTGAAAGAGAAATCGCTGGCCTCAATATCATTTCGAGTAGCCTGGTTTCTCTGTCCGTTATTAATTACCTAGCGATAATTATCAGTTACTTATCAACAATATTCATCGACAGCGTGTCGAGTCTTCCTAAAGCAGGTTTGTGAGATCCAATTTGTTTTATTTCTGCAGTTTTGCATCGTCCGTTAGGTAGATAAAACCTGTCAGAATGCAGAGGTATTGAAAATTTCTGAAATTTCAGTATATCTAGTCCGGCCAGATATGAGACAGAGAAAGCCCAGCTCGGATAGAAGCTGGGCTGAAGTAGGGAGTGAGATTGTTAGCGTCAGAATCATCCAACGCTACGGTTCTGGTTTGCCAGATCTGATTTACAGGAACATATCTTCAGGAACAAACTTTCAAGAACAGGACTTTGAGGAGAAGGTGTTGGGAAAAAACAATCTGTTTACAACTCTCAAGTGCTGAAATGGCTTGAAGTTCGCAGCGTCGATCTACGTTGTCCGGTTGTCCCGCACCATCAGCTTGAGGAAGTTATCGACACTCTTGGTGAAATCTTCTTCGTCGCTGGCTGCCGTTCCCAACTTTCTGGAGATGGCCCCTGCTTCAACGACATCTTCAGCCGACAAGCTGCCCGACTCGTAGGCAGATAGTAGCCGGGTGCCACCAGGAATGCCTTCCTCATCGAGTCCGCCACTAAACGCTAGGTAAGACAGCTGGAAGGGGGTAAAGCCTTCGCCAATGAGGCGATCGCCACTGTCTCCAGTGGGACCGGGGACCGGCTCACCGGGTATCGCGTCTTCCTCGATAGGGGGTAAGGGCTCAACGGGGGCCGACGGTGCCGGTGAGGGCGGTATCTCGTCTGTGGGGCCGGGTGGCATGCCTTCTGGTGAGCCGGGCACGGGTGCGCCTGGGCCTGGGATAGGTGCACCTGCTGGAGGGACATCCGAGGGGATATCAGTCGGCGGCGAAGCGGGTACTGGCGCATCAAGAGGGGGGTCTTCTCCTGCGGGCATATTGTCTTCTATGTCCGATTCATCCAGGCCTTCTGGCTCTTCTTCCATGCCTTCAATCGGTGCGCCAGGGACATCTCCGGGAGGCCCGACGGGTGCTTCTTCTACACCGTCAATATCTCCAGGGGGTGTAACGGGGGTGATGCCGGGGTCTTCCATGCCTCCAGGTGGTGCGACAGGTGCCGCATCTGGCCCTTCAATGTCTCCGGGTGGTGCAACAGGTGCAATGCCAGGCTCTTCAATACCTCCAGGTGTGATGGGTGCCGCGCCGGGCGCTTCGATTTCTCCCTCAGGTGCAATGGGTGCCGCATCCGGCGCTTCAATTTCTCCCTCGGGTGCGACAGGTGCTTCCTCTGTGCCTTCGATGTCCCCGGGCGGTGCGATGGGCGTAATGCCGGGGTCTTCAATGCCCTCAGGTCCGACGGGTGCCGCATCTAGGGGCACTGACTCATCTGCGGGGGACATCTCAGGACTCGCATCAATGCCGTCTGATGCTGGCATATCTGTGGCTTCAGGCACTGTCTCAGCCTCGTCAATGGCGTCGACTGATGCGTCTTCCTCCGTCAGCGCGTCCTCTTCTACCAGCGCATCCCCGTTGGCAGGTACGGGGGTTGGGCTGATGGTGGGCTCGGAAAATCCTGGCGTCGGTAGAGGTGTGCCAATGCCGCTAGGGACGATGGTGGGCGAAGCGGGCGAGCCGACGGCAGGCGTTTCCCCGGGTGCTTCTCCAGTCGCTTCTATGGGCGCTGCAGTGGGGTCATCGGGGTCGCCTGCGGTAGCTTCTGTTTCGTCGAGAACATCCGGCTCGCTAGTGGGTTTGGCAGTTGGCGTCGTTTCGGGCAGTGTTGTCCCCGGAGTTGTCCCCGGAATTGTCGACTCTGGAATTGTTGACTCGGGAACTGTCGCTTCGGGGACTGTCGATTCGGGAACTGTCGTGTCTGGTACCTGGGCGACTAAACCTGGGCCCTGACGGGTTTGCACCGGCTGTGCGACTTGTACTGCCTCCCGCCTTGGCGCTTGATTGGCTACCGGTTGAGCTGGTAGCGCCCGGGCTTGCACTGACCGGACGGGTAGCGCCTGAGGAGTACCGTTCAAGGAAGTTGTGATTGGGATAATTGACGCGCTGCTAGTAGCCTCTGTAGGCCCTACTTTGCTGGCTTCTACTGAGCTACTCAGGAGTTCGCTACCGTCTTTAGCAAGTCCTTTCTGCGGCTTTTCTACGTCGTTTAAAAAGGCTTTGCTGTTAAGACCTGTGAGACTGCCGCCTTCTCCATCAGCGGGAACAGGCAGACTATTTTCAAAAGTTCCTACGTCTCCTAGGGCGTCAGGTAGTTCGGCTAGACTGTTTGCCTCGTCTAGCAACGAATTGGGCGCGACAACTTCTCCGCTACTGCTAGCTTGGGAGGTCTTGCCTTCCCGGTTAAAAACTTCTGCTTTGGCAGCGACGAAGACTGTTCCGATCGCTGTCAGAACAGATAGAGAACTGTAGATAATGCGTTTCATAAAAAACCCTGGGTACAAACTTTAATGCTGCACAAGCACGTTTGTAGGGGCAGAGCGCGATCGCACTGACGTAATGGCCGTTTGACGCAGTAGCCGTTAACTGCCGTTAAACAGTGGCCGTTGGAAAGGGAGTGAAGGTATCGATTACGTCATGGCGATTGCGTCACAGCGCTATGTCACAGCGTATTTGCGATCGCGCTCTGCCCGTGTTGCCCTTCAGGAAACTCTCAAAGACCGTGGAGTATCAGTTCTACATAACAAAGACGCATATGGGCGCCCCGAGTTACCAACCGATGACAAGCGGTCTACTTACTCAGTTGTAGTCGAAGGTTCACATTTATACAACAAAAAAGGTAGATAGATTTACGGACGAAGCATGTATCGCTTTATTCATGCAGCATTAGGCGATCGCACTTTTCTGAAATGAATGTCTCCATATCTATTTTTTCGATGGCACAGACAAAAATGAAGGTACTAACAAAGAAACTAAAGATCCAAAGCCTGAAGTTAAGTCCCCTCTGGAGGAGCGGCGCGCAACGACGGGGTGGGTCGATCCGTCTAGGCGCTATCGATAGCGTCAAGCCGCAATAACTTTTTAGATAATTGCCAGATGTGGTGGTTAAATAGGGTATTTATTGCGTACAGTATCAAAAGTTTTAGGTTCATCGAATTCGTCCGAATTCTTTAGAGACAGGTTTGCCGCTGTCGCTTGAACTACCGAGGTCAAAAATAGTAAGTTTGTACTTAGCTTGGCTCCTGCTTTCAATCGGTTGCCTGCCGATAGATTGTCTTCTCTTTTTCGGGTCTCTTCCTTGGTGCGCTGTGTCCATCGGCTCTTTCTGTATCGTTTTTCTCTGCGAGGATAGCTCCTATGTCTTTTGTTGGTTTGCATATCCACAGCGACTACAGCCTGCTCGATGGTGCTAGCCACATAGACCCCCTGGTAGACCGAGCCCTGGAGCTGGGCATGGATGCGATCGCGCTGACCGATCACGGCGTAATGTACGGCGCGATTGAGCTACTAAAGGTCTGCCGCAAAAAGGGCATCAAGCCGATCATTGGCAACGAAATGTATGTCATCAACGGTGACATTACCAAGCAGGAGAAGCGGCCCAAATATCATCAGCTGGTGCTGGCCAAAAATGACGTTGGCTACAAAAACCTAGTAAAGCTGACCACGGTCTCTCACCTAGAGGGCGTGCAGGGCAAGGGCATCTTCTCTCGCCCTTGCATTAATAAAGATCTGCTGGAGCAGTACCACGAAGGCCTGATCATCACCAGTGCTTGCCTCGGCGGAGAGATTCCCCAAGCAATTTTGAAAAAGAGAGGCGATGTGGCTCGCCGGGTTGCCCAGTGGTACAAAGATCTCTTGGGTGACGATTTTTACTTGGAGATTCAAGACCATGGTTCTCCAGAAGATCGCATTGTAAATATCGAGATTGTTCGCATCGCTCAAGAACTCGATATCAAGATTGTTGCCACAAATGATTCTCACTTTATCTCTTGCGTAGATGTAGAAGCGCACGACGCACTGCTGTGCATTCAAACCGGCAAGCTGATTACTGAAGATAAGCGATTGCGCTATAGCGGCACCGAGTATCTCAAGTCAGAAGAAGAGATGCGGCGACTGTTTCGCGACCATATCTCTCCAGAGATTATTGAGGCGGCGGTTTCTTGCACACAAGAAGTCGCCGACAAGGTGGAAGAGTACAACATTTTGGGCAACCCTCAGATTCCCAACTTTCCGATTCCGGAGGGCTATACCAAAGAGAGCTATATGGCCAAGGTGGCCCGCGATGGCCTCGTGGAGCGAATGAGCCTGCCGAACTACGACGCGCTGACGGATGAGTATCGCGATCGCATGGAATATGAGATCGACATGATGCACCAAATGGGCTTTGCGACCTACTTTTTGGTGGTGTGGGACTACATTAAGTTTGCGCGCGATAACGACATTTCAGTAGGGCCTGGCCGCGGCTCTGCGGCGGGTTCGCTAGTGGCCTACGCTATGGGCATCACCAATATTGACCCGGTGCACCATGGCCTGCTCTTCGAGAGGTTTCTCAATCCTGAGCGGAAGTCGATGCCGGATGTGGATACGGACTTCTGCATTGAGAAGCGTGAAAAAGTGATCG
>JBCBFY010000011.1:0-70300 GCA_038527325.1 Cyanobacteria bacterium J06614_10 | reverse complement strand
GGGTCTTTGTTGTTAGTTGCTACAGACTAAATTCTTGAGACTAAATTCTTGAGAAGTCAATCAATGTAGATTGCTTCTCAAGGTGAAAATTTTCAGTGCGAAATTCATTAGAGTTTGAACCATCTCTAATCACTTGGGACTAGTCACTTGGAACTAGTCACTTGGAACTAGTCACTTGGAACTAGTCACTTGGAACAATACAGGCCTTACTGTCTTATCGTCTTCATGCCACCTTCATACCAGTAGCAGCCGACGTCTACTTCAGGATCTGCACTTCTTGAAAATGACCATAAATCAATCAATAATTATGGTTTTTGGCCAATCTCTAATTTCTTAAGTCTATCGAAAAAAGATTGCTTTGCGTCCCTTCTATATGCGCTGATTCATAACTCGAAAAGATCTACTAATCAATCTACTAATCAAATATTCTAAATATGATCTCACCCAATAAAAGAGATGAGTCAATGGTCACTTTTGTTTCTGGCAATGCTTGCCGCTCTCTGTTCTTTTTTCCTTTTCAATGAGGCTTTTCTGTGCAACCCGTCGATTTCACAACTTTGGCAGCTGTCAGCAGCGATCTTCAAACGCACTGGTTGCCAGCTCGTTGTGAGCAGTTTTATCAGCGCGATCGCTTCACTCTCTTCATCGCCCTTAGAACCTTAGATAGTCGAGGCTGGCTTGCGGTTTCTTGGCATCCACAGGCCGCCAGAATTCACATCGCTACTCCCCCACCCAAGCAGCCAGATACCTTCACCTTTTCGCAGCAGCTTAAGCATCAGCTCGCAGGCCTGGCCCTCACCCGCATTAACCTGCTGGCGCCCTGGGAGCGCGTCCTCGATCTGCAGTTTGCGCGGCGGCCGCAAGAGCCCGCCCTATGGCACCTGTATATCGAAATTATGGGTAAGTACAGCAACGTGATGCTGACCTCGGCAGACCAGCAAATCGTGACGGCTGCCCATCAGGTGAGCGAGCAGCAGTCCAGCGTTCGCCCGATTCAGACAGGCCAGCCCTACGTCCACCCGCCTGCTATCCGAGGGAAGTTACCTGACCTGACTGAGTCATTTGCTGATTGGCGCGATCGCCTCTCTCTTATCCCCGGCAAGCTAAAAAAAATGATGATCAAGGCCTACAGCGGCCTAAGCTCTGCTGTGGCGATGCAGCTGATAACCGCTGCGGGTCTCACCGCCGACCACACCACAGAGATGCTCAAGCCGCAGGAGTGGGAAGCGCTTTTTCAGGTTTGGCAGGGCTGGTTACGATGCCTAAGCTCGAATGACTTTTCTCCGGCGTTTCTCCCTCATAAAAGTGGCTACACCGTACTCAATAGCCTAATCTCACAGCCTGCTAGCGATCGCACTCAGCCAGCCGACAGCATCCAAACGCTGCTAGATGACTACTATCGCTATCAGTTCAACCAAGAAGAATTTCGCCGCCTGCATCATCAGCTCAGCCAAACGCTCAAAAATCGGCTGGCTAAGCTAAGGCAGAAAGCCGCGACCTTTACCCAGCGCCTGCAGCAGTCTGACCAGGCAGAAGACTATCGCCAGCGCGCAGATTTACTCATGGCCCACCTAACGCAGTGGAAGCCAGGCATGACGCAGATAGAGCTGACGGATTTTGAGACAGGGAAGCCGATTGCGATCGCGCTCAATCCTGAGAAAACGGCAGTCCAAAATGCTCAAATGCTCTACAAGCAACATCAAAAGCTCAAGCGGGCACGGGGCGCTGTGCTTCCGCTACTGGAAGAAGTTAATACCGAAATCCGCTACCTAGAGCAGGTCGAAGACAGCCTGCTCCAAGTGCCCAATTATCAAGTAGAGGCTGATTTGCAGTCTTTAGAAGATATTCGCGTGGAGCTAATTGCGCAGGGCTACTTGCGAGACCTCAGTGGCCGCTCGGTGGCCGCGCAGAAGTCACTGGCTCGCCGCAATGCTGGCAACCGTAAGGACAAAACGCCAGTCAATTTTCACCGGCATCAGCTACCGCAAAACACAGAGCTACTGGTCGGACGTAATAACGGTCAAAACGAGCTGCTCACCTTCAAGCAAGCCAGCGACTACGACCTGTGGCTACATGCCCAGGAGATTCCAGGCAGCCACGTGCTGTTGCGTTTGGATGCGGGGGAGGTTCCCAGTGATGAAACCTTGCAGCTAGCGGCTAGCTTCGCGGCCTACTACAGCCGCGCCCGGCAGTCTGACCAGGTGCCGGTAGTGATGACAGCGCCTAAGCACGTGTACAAACCCAAGGGCGCACTGCCTGGCATGGTGGTGTATACCCACGAGCAAGTCCTCTGGGGAAAGCCCCAGCAGGCTAAAGACTACATGGAGGCCGTCGACATAGAGGCTACTGACATAGAGACATCCGATATCGCTAAAAGCTAGCCAGCGGATGAAAACAATTAGCTAGGAGATGCCGACCATCGCGGGTAGATACAGTAGCGTGGCCAAAGCTTTGCCCTGCATGATGCCGTCTTCAGGGAGCCCAAAGTAACGCTGAAAGGCAACGACTGCTTGCCATGTTCGCAGGTTGAAAATGCCATTGATATCCACCGCGTAGCCAATGCGGCTTAGCAAAGCCTGAACTTCTCGAACATCTGAGCCCATCATGTATGGATCGGTGAGGTACAGCGCTCTGGCGTAGATGATTCGCTGTGTCTCTACATCCGCAATCCCATCTACAGGCAAACCCACGGAGGCTTGATATTTTTCGACTGCCCACTGCGTCAGTGGGCCAAACTGCCCATCGATATCAATTTCGTAGCCGCACTTCACGAGTTCTTTCTGCAGCCGTTTCACATCTTGCCCTTCTTGAACCGGATCTATCAGTTCTAAGGCACGTGATCTATTTATCACCGTAAATCGATCTTTCCGTATTTCTAGCAGGAAGAGGTTGGCTTCTTCTTGCCTTCTTTTTTCGATATGGGCGGGTGGATTGGTGCCGTGATAGCCGTTGATAATGGTTGGGATTTGGTACCACCGGCGGTCACGCAGGGCTTTGCCGAGGAGCGATCGCGGCGAGAGCACAGAGAGATCATTCCCTAGGCTGTGAGCAAAGCTGAGCAGCGCCCCTTTTTGATTCTCGTTGAGGTATTGCCACCCGGGCAAATCCCGCAAAATCGGCAGTGAATCTCGCTTGAGCTGGTCGTGGAGTAGCTCATTGGCCTGGGTTTGTGTGAGCTTGTCACCGGCTGTGAAAGAGCGTCCGTCCTTATTGTGAGTGCTTCCCCATCCTGCAAGATAGTCGCCCGATTCGCCATCGGAAGCAGGATTTTTGTAAGCCCGCAGTTGGCAGGCGGTAAACTGCTTTATCAGCTCAATACCAACTAGAGGCAGCTCTTCGGATGGCAAACCAACTGCCGGTAATCGATGCGGCCCGAAATCTGATGACATGTATTTTTTGATACTAAATTTTTCGAAAATACTGAGGCGCATTCTCAGTATAGAAAAACTTAGTCGCATTCAGATCCCGATCATTACAGAACCTGATGGAACAGGCCCTCGTTGCATAGAAATTTTGTTGACTTCCTAGTGGTCTTGCTTCGTCAATCGGCTCTCAGACTGTTCTGACATCGGCTGTTTCACGGCCCACTGTCCTACTATTGACAATAAATACGACAATAAAGGACCTGAATGAGGTGTGTTTGCATGCTGCCCCTTAGCATTGCGCCGATGATGGACCGCACGGATCGTCACTACCGCTATTTTATGCGGCAGATTACTCGGCGGACCCTTTTGTATACCGAAATGGTGACAAGCCAGGCGATTCACTACGGCGACCCTGAGAAATTATTAGACTTCACGCCAGATGAGAGCCCGGTTGTGTTGCAGGTGGGTGGTGATGACCCACATATGCTGGCCGCCTGTGCCAAGCTGGCTGAGCAGTTTGGCTACTGCGAGATCAATTTGAATGTGGGTTGTCCGAGCGATCGCGTTCAGAGCGGTAATTTTGGTGCTTGCCTGATGGCTCAGCCCGAAAAAGTCGCCGACTGTGTCGCCGCTATGATGGCAGCCTCATCGTTGCCAGTGAGCGTTAAGCACAGAATCGGCATCGATCACCTAGACCGCTACGAAGACATGGCAAATTTTGTCAGGGTCGTCTCGGCAACCGGCTGCAAGCGATTTAGCGTGCATGCCCGCAAGGCCTGGTTGCAAGGACTGAGCCCCAAAGACAATCGCAATATTCCACCGCTGCGCTATCGCGATGTCCATCGGTTGAAGCAAGACTTTCCCCATCTTCAGATAGAAATCAACGGTGGACTGCAGACGCTGGCGGCTGTAAAAACGCAGCTGGCATTTGTCGATGGGGTAATGATTGGCAGAGCCGCCTACGACACGCCCTATTTGTTTGCCACTGCTGACCAGGAAATATTTGGCGAGACCTATCAGCCACAGACGCGAGAGCAGGTGGTGCGTGCGATGCTGCCCTACATCGAGAGCTGGGTTGCCAAAGGGCTCAAGCTCAATAGCATCACCCGCCATATGATGCATTTGTTTCATGGGCAGCCTGGCAGTCGCATTTGGAAGCGCTACATTACCGAGCGTGCCTGCCAGCCCGATGCAGATGCGCAAGTGGTGATCGATGCCCTAAACCGGGTCTTGGCGGCCCAGACTGCAGCTCAGGCCTATCAACAGTCTTTTGAAACGCAGCAGGCAAGTGTTCAATCTAGCGTTGCCAGTGCTTCTCTGCCGAAAGCGAGCCAGGGATAGGCCTTGTGCGCGAACTGAGCAACGGCTTCAACGACTGCGGGCGATCGCCATAGTTCCGGCGTGAGGTCCTGTTTGATGATATAGCCTTTCATTTTCAGAAGATCGGCTACTTCAGAGTCTGCGAAGCTTTCAAACCCTCGTGGCATCCGTTTGAGCGTGTCGGTGGCCCGGAGCGGAATATTTTGTTCTGAGAGCGTTTGGACAATATCGAGCGCGGCTTCGGGCGACTCAGATATGCCAGTGCGAATAGCCCCTAATTGCTGACTCCCCGGCTGGTAAAATCCTGCCGCCACAAACCCTCCATCAACGCCAAATTGAATATAGACAACGCCTCTAGTGTCTTTCTTCGTGCCACTGTAGCTCAGCACGCCCCCAAGGTGAGTTTTGTAAGGTGTTTTGTCTTTTGAAAAGCGAATGTCTCTGTGGATGCGAAAAACGGACTGCTTTCCACCCCTCAAATTCAAACCAGATCCGTCTAAGCGATAGCTGGCAGCCTCTACAAACGCAATGAATGGATCGCGAACGTCTTGGTGGTAGGTTTGCTTTTGGGACTGGAACCACTCGCGGTCGTTGTTGTCTGCAAGGTCCCGAAGAAATTCAAACGCAGCTGGCGTGAACCCTGAAAAGGCAGGATAAGACAACGGAGAATTTAGAGTCGGAGTTGCATTGGCCATTTCACCTGGCGCTTTCTTTTCTATTGGGCCTAGTCTTCATTGGGTGTGGTTTTGATGGGTTTGGTCTTAAGCAGACGACTGGCGGCGGAAGATCTGCCAACCCAAGCTAGAGACAAAGTTAGTCACGACATGGGCCACGATTGGGACCAGTAGGTTTCCTGTCAGGAGCGCGCTGCCGCCCAGCACGAAGCCAATAGCAGTGGCCCATATCGCGTAGGGCCACTGCCTAGGCCCCGACATGTGCAAAATTCCAAAACACAGGCTGGAGATGGCTAGCCCCGTTAGGTTTAGCCCAATTGCTGGCAGCATGGTGCCTCGAAACAAAAGCTCTTCGCTCATGCCGGGCAGCAGCCCTATCCAAACCGAATCAGACAAGAGCAAAGGGGCAAGGACAAACGACAGATAGAAATCAGCGCTTTTTCGGTAGGCTGGCCAAAGTCGATATACCAATGCGCTGACCGCCGATATGCCCAGGCCACACAGCACTCCGGTGCCAGTATCTTTCCAGCTGAGCACAGAAGGAAACCTAAAAGGCTCAAAATATAGCCATATACGCGCAATCAGCAGCAAAATAATCGCGGTCGCGGCCATGGCTATGAGTAGCTCACTACGACTTAAAGGTTCTATCTCAGGTTGTTCTGGAGAATACTTGGCCACAACTGAGGACTGCTGGGTGGTGGTTATTCTATGCGACGTTATGACGTTGTCCGAAAAACTAAACTGCTGTGAGCAGAAGCTACTTATCAAAAGCTACTTATCAAAAGCTACTCGTCAAAGGTTACTTACCAGACATAAGCGACTTGTCACACAAAGGTAGGTTGGGAACCAGAGTTAAGAGTAATATATGGGTGTCAGTGATGAGGCTCAAGACTGATGGCGATTTTACAATATATTTACATTATGGATGATTAAGATGTTCGTACCTGGCAACAGTTATTCTTGGTGTTATTTCATCTAAATGAGGGTGCTACCTCCTATGTGCTGCAGGATACCGGCATCCATGAGTCTTTGATGATAGAGACTGAATTTTTTGTTGAAAACGTCTAGCCACTTTTGGCTTCGATAACGCACTCAATAAACCAGAGTTTATCTGTATAATTGTTGGCTTAAACATCTGTTGTCTTGGTTTTTGCGTCTCGATATCGGTATCTGTCTCATCCTTTTAGACTGTTTCTATCTTCAACCGAGAGTAGCCAATCAGTGTTTAAAAGCTTTCCGTAGCTGATTTAGGAGAGCCGGTATAAAAAGTAAATTTGGCTTTTCTATTGAGGCGTTTGTAGCGTTTCTTACTAGCCAAAATTGATTTTGAAAAAGTAGGAGGAAGCCTCTCATATCAACTTCTTAAGGTGTTATCTCAAATGAGATTGGGGGAATTCAATAGTTACTCAGGTGATCTGTTATTGAAGTGTGATAAGCGCCTGTTTATCCCACAGAACATCCGGGTGTAAGGGCCTGACGAATTCTTTAGATTTATATAGCCTGCGGAACAAAATTTTAAGATATGGACAGTTCGACGAATCGATCCTTGCCTGATAGCGATGTTGGTATCTACGAGTGCGAAGTACGTCTCAAATTTCGCATCATTGAAGAACAGTTGACGATGACGAATCGAGAGCAGTTGGTAGAGACGCTAGTAGATGCTTTTGCCTATGGCAGCGATGAATATTTGGAAGCCCTCGACAGTCAGGTAGATATTGAGCAGCTTCAAGACGTGGCTCAGGCTTCGCCCGAGATGCGTAGGCAGCTCATTCGCTTGCGCAATTCTAACCGGCTGAGCTAGCTGTTGCCTGCTCTGAGGTGCTCAGTCCATGCCTTACTTATCACAGCGGTTAGGGTTCCTCTGCATGGCACTCTGAGGCCTTTTCAGTTTGCAGCGTGTCGAGACATTTTTACCGTTGAAGGCAGATTCAATTGTTTGACACTTAGAGCTGTTTGACACTTAGGGCAAAATGCAGGTACTCTTGTAAGGGTCAAAAACACAGGCCCCCATCGTCTAGAGGCCTAGGACACCTCCCTTTCACGGAGGCGACGGGGATTCGAATTCCCCTGGGGGTATGCTTTTGAATAAAGCGCCGTCGTTGCATTGCAGCGGCGGCGCTTTTGGTTTGAGCTTGCTGGTAGGCATATGGCTTATGGGGGTGTTCCATGGCCTTTTGCCCGTTGTTTATGCTACTTGCGATACACGGCGCAGGCAGCGTCACTCTCGTCGTCGCAGGCCGTCACAAAGACATATCGCTCTGCAAGACCACTCGCTATGGCCTGCAGGGCGATATGTTTTTGTGAATGAAGGAATAAGCGCGCCGAACTTTGAGCTTGCTACTGAGCTGCGAGCTCTAGTGAGCGCTGACGAATGGCGAGCATGTTCACAATCAGGTTGTGGCGGATGTGGTGCTCGATCAGCGCTGTTGGCATCGCTAGGGGCGCTTTTACAAAGAGATCGTAGGAAAGACGGGTGGCCTGTGTGTTGTCGGTGGGCTCTAGCTGCCAAGCGCCTTCAAATTGCTTAAAGTCACCCTCTTGCATCGAAAAGCTGACCTTGTGCGGGAAGTGTTCCGTCATATCTAGGACGACGCGGGCACAAAACTTGACTCTTAAAAAGCACTGAGCACCGATCTGCTCTAGGCGAATACGTCCTTCGCTATTGGGTAAGAGCTTGCTGGAGGTGAGGCTGGGGACAAAGTCGGCTAGGCGCTCGTAGTCGGTGACGACTTGCCAGACCTGCTCGACAGGCTGAGGAATCAAAATAGACGCTAAGATCCGACGTTCTCTACCCGGTCTTTTCTCGGTTGATATTTCTACATGACTCGCGTGCGTAGCTGTGTCTAGCTGCGGGTTCGTAACAGGCGCATCCATCACAGAGCTACCGTTGGCCTGCTGTATGGCCGATGGCGATTGCGGTTGTTGGGGTAGTGCGTTTTGCGTCACGGCTTGTCAGGAATCTTTTATCAAATATCGAACGAGTATCGAAAAGAGGTGTTGGGGCGAAAAGAGGTAAGCGCTAGCTTATCGGCTCCTATAGTTTATCGGGAGCACTGTGAAAAGTTCTGCTCAGACAGATATGAATGGCTCATCTTTTGTGCCCAACATATCAGCAGATATGAGGTTTTATCTTCCGGAAGGAAGTAGCTTCTAGAACTGGCCTTTGGTGCTTGTCAGCAAGGCTGGCTCTGAGCATTGCTGTTGGGATACTCAGCAGTCGGATGACTGCTCTCGCCTAATCATTAGACCGATGAGCGTTTACTAACCAACGAACATGAGAGTTAAGCATATTTGCTTATTAGCATTGTACCGGCTATCGGGGGGGCTGTGCCCTCCGCAATCACACCGCTTTTCGCTGAAAGCCTGAGAGCGTCAGGGATTTAGCGATTTTGGTTGATGCGATTTATCTCCAAAAGGCGGCTGTTCTGTAGTCGGTTATTTTGGGTGCTGGGTTGCTGTTTTGTGAATGGCTGTCCGATGTTATTAGGGTGTTAGTAAATTTGTATTTGTAGAACGTGCGAACCGATGGTGAACCTGGTATAACCTTCAGTGAAACGTCTTTATGCAATGGCTGTTATGGAGAAAGCTTCGGCGGGCGCTGAGCCTGTGGTGATCGGAACGGTAAAGGGGCCAGGCGAGGACGGTAACCAATACATTTTCATTACGTCGGATAGCCGTCAGGTCAAGATTGGTGAGTTTGTGTACTACCAGGTGACGGCACCTGATGGTGTGGATGAACTGCAAATTTTGGGCAAGATTTCTGACCGCCGCTTGAGCGATCACTTGCCGGATCGGATGTTTGCGGATGCAGAAATTAGTCCTGAGGCGATCGCAGCCCTAATCGGCTTTTCTCACCCAAATCCAGAACTCTACGAAGTCACGGTCGATGTCATTGGCTATTTTCATCCGGCGCTAGGCTTTATCAACCCAAGGCTGACGCCAACGCCAGGCACGAAAGTGTGCCTGACAGATGATCAAACGCTGCGGCTGGTGGTGAACAAAAAGCAGCCGGGTGAGGTGGGCTCTGCCCAGGTGGGCTCTCTATTGCTGCGGCCCGCCGGAGGGGTGCCCGTCGCGCTAGATGTGAAGGAGCTGGTGAGTACTCACATGGCGATCTTGGCGGGGACGGGGTCTGGTAAGAGCTACACGGCTGGGGTGCTGATAGAAGAATTTTTGCAGCCTTACAACCGAGCGGCGGTGCTGATTTTTGATCCGCATGGGGAGTATGGCACGCTGACGGAGATGCGCGGGCATCCGGCCTTTCAGACGGCAGATGGCTATGCGCCGGATGTGCGGGTGCTGACGCCCGATGACATTACGATTCGGATCTCGTCGCTGGACTATCACGATGTGCTGACGCTGCTGCCGGAGATGAGCGATCGCCAGCAGGCAATTCTCAACAAGGCATTTTTGATTTTGAAGCGTCACAAGCGGGGAGACTACCGCTGGAATGTGGATGACTTGATCGCGGCGGTGAATGAGGCCGATACGGCAGAAGACGACGAAGGAAATTTGAAGATTGGCTCATCGGCTCCGGCCATTGAGTGGAAGCTGGCGCGGTTTGCCAATTCTCGCTATTTTCACCAGACCGATCACCTGGCACCGAGCGACCTGTTTGAACCGGGGCGCGTGACTGTGCTGCAGATGAATGAGATTAGCCAGGAAGAGCAGCAGGTGATTTGCGCGGCGGTACTGCGGCAGAGCTATCTGGCGCGGATGAATACGGTGAAGGAAAAGAACACGGCAGGCGATGAGAACTATCTCCCCTATCCTGTGTTTACCCTAATTGAGGAGGCGCATCGGTTTGCCCCTGCCAAGGAGCCTGCGCGTTGCAAGGCAATCTTGCGCACGATTCTCAGTGAGGGGCGTAAGTTTGGCCTGGGGGTTGGGCTGATTACCCAGCGGCCTGGCAAGCTTGATTCGGATGTGCTTTCTCAGTGTATGAGTCAGTTTTTGATGCGCATTGTAAATCCGGTGGACCAGGAGAGCTTGAAGTATGGCGTGGAGGCGGCAGGGCGTGACTTGCTCAAGGAGCTACCGGCGCTCACGAAGGGTCAGGTGATTATTTCTGGGGCCTGCGTCAATACGCCTGTATTGTGCCAGGTGCGGAAGCGATTGACTAAGCATGGCGGTGAAACGCTAAATGCGCCGACAGAATGGCAAAAGCATTTTCAGGGTAGCCGGGTGCGATCGCAAACCATAGAACGTGCTCCGGTATCCGCCAAACCTACCGCCAAAACCCTAGGTGGCATCAGTTTGGAGTAGTTGGAGTAGGTGTATTCTAGGCGCTGACCTTACTGTATGGCGGCAGCTTTTTGAATGGCGGTTTGGCTGTTGGTCGCGTAGCTGGCAACGCGGTCTTGAGCGATCGCAAACTGTTCGTTGCCTTCTGGCACCTGACTCATGAGATCTGAGGCGCGCTGCCAGCGAGTTGCCAAATCGAGCCATTCAGCGGCGCTGCTAGCGGTTTGACCGTCGGCCACAGCTTGGTTTGCGATGCGAACGGCTTCTGCAAAGGCATCGGCAGCTTGTCCGGTGTTGGCCTGGTCAGAACTAGGTGCTGGATTGGATGCCTGATCGGTCGTTTGAGTAGCCGCTGTATTGTCTGGGGAATTGTCCGGGGAATTGTCTGGTGCTGCCTCCGATGCTGCGTTTGTCGGGGTTTGCGTTGTGAGGGCGTCTGCAGCAGATGCGTTTGCGGGCGGCGTCGTGTCGGCGGTGCGCTCTCCTGGGTTCTCGGCAGGGCCTTCGCTACTGCTTTCGGGCAGCGGGGGCAAGTCTGTAGGTGGCTGAGCGGTCAGATTTTGGGGCTCGACATCGGGAAGTGTCCCGGTCGTTTGGCGAATTTGGCTGAGGTCTTCTCGAAAGAGCCAGGCGGTGCCCAAGATGAGAACTCCGAGGCCAGCTGCGCCAATCAGCTTGCTAGAAAGGCTGCTCTGCTGAGGTTCGGGTTCGCTGATGTCTCTGAGGATAGGGCCTGCCGGTTTGAGATTGCGATCGCGTATCCACCTTTTGACAAAAAACGGACGCTTGAGGGTGATGACTTCAGACCACAGCAGGGCGTTTTCAGGATCGCGGTTGATTTCTTCGAGCCACAGCAGCTGTTCTTCTTTGACAATGCGGCTGTTGATGTTGACTTTTCGAATCCGCTGGGGGCTGATGTTTTCTAAGATTTGCCGTACCCGATCTACGACGGCTGTCTTCTCCAGCTGGTCAGTAGAGGGGGCTTCGCACAGTACCTGTAGCATGCCTTCTGCCACGACCGCTCGGGTGCGGATGCCGGAGTCAGCTAAGCGCTCGTTCAAAATTTGGATAATGGCGGCAACGCTTCCCTGGCGGGCCTGACCGAAGGTCTCACTGGCTGGGTTGCTCATGGCGGGCTAAGCAAAAGTCGTGCTTTGTCGGTGGGTGCTCTATGAGAATACCTGAATTTGGGGAACATGCCTGAAACTGGTGGCTGAAACGGGATAGCTCGTCTAAAAAGATACTTGGTGGGTGCCTTGGGACGGGTGTGGATAAGGCAGTGTTTGCAGTCTGGGTTTTGGCTTTAATCGCCAGCAGAATCGCTCACCAGCTCATCTAGATGTGCATAGTCGTTGAAGCGCTGGAGTTTCCAGTATTCCGGGTTGTAGCGGTCTTCTGAGAGGGTTTGCCACTGGGTGCTGGCTAGGTGAAATTCAAAAATGGCGGTGTGGTGAATGGGAATTTTCCAGGTGCGATCGCAGCCCAATATCGCAGAGACCATTTGCTGAATCAGCCCTGCATGGGAGATGAGCCAGACCGTGTGGCCAGGCTGGTGGGTGTGCAGTAGGTGAGCTAGCCATGCTTCGGCTCTGCGCCGGGCGACCGTAGGCGATTCTGCTTGGGGAATCGGATGCCAGCTCAATGAATTTAATAGACGACTGCAGAGTTCTGAATATTGCGAAGTCGCTTCTGCCCATGTGAGCCCCTGAAAAATGCCTGGGTGCATTTCTTTTAGCTCGTCGGCGCGCTGCCACTGCACGGGGTAATTGGCTGCGCGCAGATCTTGTAAGAGCACATGGGCCGTCTGAACGGCTCGCTGTAGCGGACTGCTGTATATAAATAGAGGCGGCAGAGATGGCCCAGAAAGAGATGGCCCAGAAAGAGATGGCCCAGAAACGGAGGGGGCCGCCCGCTCTGGTAGGGCAGGTAGCAGCGTTTGGCTAAGCCGGTGGGCCTGCTGGCGCCCAAGGGCAGACAGCGCCGTTGAGGTTTGGCCTTCCATCTTGCCGTGCAGATTGCCCTCGGACTGGGCGTGGCGAATGAGGAGAAGCTTGAGGTAGGTCACGCGTTGGCTGACGGTAGCATCACAGTAGACAGCCGACCGTCTACAATCGAATAAACTTAATCAATTCAATTTATTTGGGAATCTTGGGCTGAGCGCTTGAATTTCTTTTAGAACTGCTCCGCGCTCGTTTTTCTGACCTTTCTTTCTTGGGTTAGTGAGTCAGTCAATGAGTCCCTTTTATTGCCCCGAACGGTTTTGTTCTGATTGAGTGATTGCCTGCCATAGGCTAAGTAGTAATCTAGCTTATGACTTGCCCCCTTGAAGCGTTTGTATGTGAGCCCTCCTCCTATGTTGCTGAAGTCCACCACCCGTCACATCTTGATCTACGCGGCCACTATCGAAGCGGACGAGATTGTGCCGAGCGACCAAAAATTGACAATAGATGTCGATCCAGAAAACGAGTTTAACTGGAGCGAAGAGGCGTTGACCAAGGTCTACCGTGAGTTTGACCGTTTGGTAGATGAGTATGCAGGGGAAGCGCTAACTGACTACACGCTGCGCCGAATCGGGTCTGACCTAGAGCACTTCGTGCGGGCGCTGTTGCAGTCTGGTGAGATTAGCTACAACCTGCAGAGCCGCGTTTTGAACTACAGCATGGGCCTGCCTCGGGTGGTCGAAGCGGAGAAGGAAAAGACCTCGGATGCGGCAGGGAAGTCTCCTGCATCCTCGTGAGCGTTTGATTGTGTTGTGCTTAGGCCTTTTGTTTAGTGATTAATTGCCCAAATCCCAACTGCAAGACTGCCAATCCTGAAGGGGTGACTACCTGTCAGGTATGTCGGTCAGCGTTGCCGCACTACTATTTGTGGGGAGTGGGTGATTTGGTGGGTTCGCTAAAACCTGGCTCGCTGGTTGCACAGCGATATTTGCTGAAGCGCGATCGCATTTTTTTGGATACTAAGCCTGGCCTGCTGCCTGAATCGCTGGCGGAGCTGCCGGGCTTTTTGCAACCCTATTTGCATTTATCGACCTATCCGCTACATGTGCCTCGGCCCTACAGCGTGCTGAGGACTCCTGACAAAGATCACGTCCTGATGCTGGAATCTGCTGCGCTTTCGATGGCGGCATATCCCGAGGTGCCTGGTCTTTTGCCTTTGCTCTCGAAGCGCTGGGCTGATACGCCGCCGCTTAGACAGCTGAGCTGGCTATGGCAAATTGCCCAGCTGTGGGATGCCTTTCAGGCTGAGCAAGTGGCGGCCACGCTGATAGATGATGACCTGCTAAGGGTAGATGGCTCGGTAGTGCGGCTGCTGGAGCTGAAATCGCGATCGCAGATCTCACAGGCAAAGACTAGCCAGCCAACGCTGGTGGAGCTATCCCGCAGCTGGCAGCCCCTAGTGCAGACGGCCCATTCCTCTGTGCGCTCTTTTTTGCAGCGGCTGTGCGAAAAGCTAGAGCGACAGCAGCTGAACGCCGAGCAGCTGTGCGAACAGCTCACCCAGGCGATGTCTGTGTGCGAGCAGGGGCAGGCGGTGTCTTTTGACCTGGCGGTGTATACCGATCAGGGACCTACCCGCAAGCGCAATGAGGACGCTTGCTTCCCTGCCAGCGGAACCGCCCAAGTGCTGACTAGCGATGAGACCCGAAAGACCCCTCAGCTGCTGATAGTGTGTGATGGCATTGGCGGGCACCAGGGCGGGGATGTGGCGTCGAAGCTGGCTATTTCCACGATTCAAACGCAGCTGGAGCCGTTGCTCTCTGCCGATGCGCCCGCGCTGAGCACAACAGAAATGGCCCTGGCGATTGAGCGGGCTATTTGTGCGGCGAATGATGAGATTTCTAGCCGGAACGATCAGGCGCAGCGTCAGGCCCGCGATCGCATGGGCACAACCCTAGTCCTAGCGCTGATTATTGGCGCTGAGGTGTACATTGCTCACTTGGGCGATAGCCGGGCCTATCGGGTGAGCAGCCGGAACTGTCAGCAGGTGACGCTAGATGACGATGTGGCCTCGCGGCAGGTGCGCCTAGGCGGCAGCCTGTACCGAGAAATGCTGATTCAGCCGGGGGCGGGGTCGCTGATTCAGGCGTTGGGTATGGGGCCTTCTGAGACCCTGAAGCCAACGGTTCAGCGCTTTGTAATCGATGAGAACTGTGTGTTTTTGCTCTGTTCGGACGGGCTGAGTGACAGCGATCGCGTCGAGCAGTTTTGGCGTCAGGTGCTGCAGCCCATGCTCACAAGCGAGGTAGATGAGCAACGATCTTCAGCTGCTGTGGGTCAGCGCCTCGTCGACTTGGCCAATAAGTTTAATGGTCATGACAATGTCACGGTCGGTTTGCTCAATGCCCAGGTGCTGAGGGTGTCTGACCGGATAGTTCCCCGAGAGCTGGCCGCCCATGGAAGTGCTGAAAAGCCTGGAAAAAAGGCCGATTCAGCCAAGGCTGCTACCGCTGGACGTCGGCGTGCCGGTCAGACGCGCCTTTTTTCATCACCTGCTGACGCACCCGCCTCAACTGCGCTGATTTCTTCGCCTCGCACCGATGAGGCTAAAGCGGATGAAGCGGTTCTTATGTCAGGACAGCGCGATTCTAAAGGTGGCGTCAAAAAGCTGGGGGCTTTGCTGGTGCTGCTGGCGATCGCAAGTGGTTTGGTCTACCTTTTGGTGCCAGGGTTTAGACCGCAGCGGCTGGCCAGCGATCGCACGGCTGCTCCGGAGGCAAGCGTTGGCATTGCCGACGATGAGCCACTGCCTACAGCGCCGGGCGCGGTGGACCCTACCCGTCCGCTGGTGCTAGAGGTAGGAGACTATGCCCGCATTCGCCCAGTCGGTGCAGCTGAGGCGGATGGCGCGGCCTCTGGCGGAGGAGCGGCAGATAGCTTTCCGCAAATCAGGCTGTACCCCAGTCCCGATGCGGGTAGCCGCAACGACCCCAATACGATTACGGGCACGGTGCCTACCGGCGGCATCGTACAGGTGATGAGCAAGCAAACGGCGGAAGACCAGTCGAACTGGCTGCAGCTGAAGCTGTGTTCTATTCCCTCCGGAGAAACGCTGGCAGATGTGCCTGCTGAGACCGATACGCCCACTGGGGTGAGTCCTTCGCTCAATACGCCGGAGTCGGTACAGACCGATCGGCCGCTGATGCTCTCTCCGGGGCGAGAGGGGTGGATTGTGGAATCAAAGCTATCGGCGGTTTCGGAAGCGATTCAAGATTTGCAGCCTAGCCAGAAGGGAACCTGTGGAAGCTAATGTCTGATCGGGAGTCTCTGTCGCTGTGGGTGGCCGTAGATAGTTTGCAGGCGCAGCGCGATCGCTTTGCCATTTGGGTATTGCGATCGCCTCACCCTAGCGGTCATGCCCACCACGATTGTCTCTGGAGCCCGGAGCTGGCGCAGGCCTGGCAGAGCTGGCAGTCGATGTTTTCGCTGCGCGGATTGCCCCAGGTGCCGCACATCCCCTCTGCCTATGTGCCCCAGTTTGTATTTCAAAGCCTACCTGAGAGTGAAGCGCCAGAGACCGGTCAGCCCGCTAGCTACAGCAGCCGCTACATGCAGCATTTGGGGGTCAGCCTCTGGCAGTGGCTGTTTGATGGACCCATCAAAAGCAGCTTTGATCGCTCCCAGGGCATTGCCATCGGCCAAGAGATTCCCCTGCGATTGCGGTTAGAAATTCGCGATCCGGAGCTGATCGCACTGCCGTGGGAAATCATGCAGCCGCAGCCGGGTAGCCGGGCGCTGTCGCTCAACCGCAAAATTTTGTTTAGCCGCACCAGCAGCGATGTGGATTCTTTGGAAGCGGTCACGCTGGATAGAACGCTGAAGATATTGCTGGTGCTGGGGAAAGACAGCCCGGGCCGAGACCGACCGAGTGAGGATGGGCCGGTAGAGTACGGGCCGGGCGCCAGCCAAACGCCGGAGATTGCGGCTGAGTCGGCCTTGCTACAGCTGGAGCAGGAGGCGGCACTCCTCAAGAAAATTTTGGAGCAGAGCAGTGACTTGAGCATGCGGCCGACGGCCAAACGGCGGGTCGATATGCTGCTGCAGCCGAGTGCTGCCGAGCTGACTCGGGCACTAGAAACGGGCGGATACAATGTCTTCTTTTATTCGGGGCATGGGGTGCCAGGGCCAGACGGCGGGCTGCTGTTTTTATCGGAGGCGACGCTGAGCGGGACGGAGCTGGCCCAGGTGCTCACTCGCTCTAGGGTAAAGCTGGCGGTGTTTAATACCTGCTGGGGGGCGCAGCCGGAGGAAAGTCAGCAGCGCGCTTTGCCCCGCAGTAGCCTGGCGGAGGTGCTGCTGCACCACGGGTTGCCAGCTGTGGTGGCTATGCGAGATTCGATTGCCGATGAAGAGGCAATTAGCTTTATTCAGGTGTTTGCCCAGACGCTGGCGGAGCGTAAGCCGGTGGATGAATCGGTGGCGATCGCACGTCAACACCTGCTTACGCTCTACCACTTCAACCAGCCTGCCTGGACCTTGCCAGTGCTGTACATGCATCCAGACTTCGACGGGGCGCTGCTTCTGTCTGAAGAGACCACACAGATCAATGCGCACACCTCATTTCGCCCTAACCGTCAGCAGGCCTTGCTCAAAAATGTGGATAATCCAGCGCAAACCTGGCCAATTTACAGCGATGTGATGCGAATTGGCCGGAAGCCGGAAATTAACGACTTGGTGATTGCTGACCCTTGGGTGTCGAGCAGCCACGCCGAAATTTTTAACCGGCGGGTGACCTCGCAGCGAGCCGGGGACGGTCTTAAGATGGTGTATTTTCTGCGGGACAATTCTCGCTATGGTACGTTCTATTTACAGGACGGAACCTGGAGAGAGGTACACCGGCAGGAGATTGTACTGACCTCGGGGGTGCAAATCCGCTTTGGTAGCAAGTCTGACGGACAGCTGCTGGAGTTTGTTTTGGAAGAATGAGCCCATGAAAATAGCGCCCGAAATAGCGCCCGAAAATGAGCCCGTAAAAAATTATCCTGTGACGCTTGAGCGAGCGGCTACAGGTCATTGACAATCTTTGGCCAATGTTGGGGCCAATGTTGGGGCCAATGTTGGGGCCAATGTTGGAAAATTTGCCCACCTTACGGAATGGTAAAGCGGGCGTTTGTATTTCTTGGGGTCACATTATTTCACCGTCTGCTGATACAGGTAAACGCACAACTATGACTAACTCTTCACCTTTGAATGGCGATATGGACACTTCTGACGAGTTGTCTGCAACCCAAGCGGCGTTGCTACAAGCTGTTTTGGATACTGAGCAAAGTGCGCCTTGGCTGGCAGAAGGGGCGGCTGAGTATGAGACCCGCCTGGAGAGCGCTGGCGCTGCTCTAGAAATTTCTGAGGAAGAGGCAGCGGCAGGCTGGCAGGGACTGTCGGCGCAGCTCAGTCAGATTTGGACGGAGGCGACTAGCGGCGTCGTGGCCGAAAATGCGGGGGTGTTGGCGCAGCTGCAGCAGCGGTTTGGGGAGCGCCTACCAGGCCACTTACTCACGGTGATTGCGGATAAGGCGCAGCAGGCGGCGCGGGGCGCTGAGCCCATGGTGGCGCAAATGATCAGCTGTGTGCAGGATGAGTTTGCGCAGCTGGCGGTGGCTGATTTGCAGGTGATGGCTCGGCCTATGGCGTTTGCCATGCGCGGCAATAGCGCAGATGAGCTGGTCGAGGCGACTATTCAGTCGATTCGTGTGGGCGAGTGGGAGACGCTTTCGCCCATTGAGCAAGCGAGGCTGAGCTTGGCGGCGGCGAGATATGCGATCGCGCAGACCGAAAGCGCTTAGCAATAGGGCTATATATTTCTTTCGCTGTTGCTGTGCCTTGCTACCCTTTCGAGTCGCTACTGTTTGCCGCACTATGCTCGTTTTGTTGTGCGATCGCTACCCTAATCTGGCCGCTGATGGGCGTGAGGATGCTGATCAGGACGCCAATTTTGAAGCAGGCAGGCACTAGCGCTGCAGGGTCGATACCCAGCGCTTGGGCGGGCTGCCAGTGAAGTAGCAAGAAGGCACCTAGGCCAAAGAGAAAGCTCAGGCTAGAGATGCTAAAGGCAAATTTATTGAGGGTGATGCGCCATCCCATCCATGTTTTGTTGACCAGATAGTCTAGCCCGACGGCTTGCAGACTGATGAGGAATCCGCTCACGAAGCCGATGCCCGTTGCCACTACAACAGTCGGTTCGATAGGGCTAGGTGCAATAGGCATTGGAAATATGCTCACTAAGGGCCGGTAAGCGAAGTTTACAGCGAAGGCACATCGGCTGCGGCTAAAGCTTCTATTTGCTCAATAAAATATGCTTCGCGCAGGTTTAGCCGATTGGCGATCACCAGACCTCTTTCGAAAGCTTTGAGCGCCTCGAAGTCGTTGCCCTGACGGCGCTGGAGCTGGCCGATTTTGTCGTGGGCGTTCATGATGCCGTAGTCGTTGTAGGCTTGCTGCTCGATTGGGACGAGTAGGCTGTAGGCGCCGAGGGCTTCTGCCGTCATGGCGAGAGATTCGTAGAGCGCGCCGAGGTCTTGGAGCACTTGGGCTGAGAAGCTGAACTGGTCGAAACGCTGGGCGGCGCGGTAGGCGGCGCGGTAGTATTCGATGGCGCTAGTGGGTAGGTTTAGCGCGCGGTAGTTTTGAGCGATCGCAACCAGCAACCCGGGTAGTTTTTCACTGTCGTCCTGCCGTTGATATCGCTCGACGAGGTCAGTCTGCGCGCGCACCGCATTGGTCAAAGACTCTGCCTGCTGGTAGCTGTAGGCCAGCTGTTCTAGGTAGTCGATTTCTTGTTCGATATCGCCTGCTTCCTTCGCTGCGGCCAGCAAAGCGAGATAGATATCGGCGGCTTCTGAAAACTGAAACCAAGAGAGATGCAGCTCAGCAAGGGCCTTTTGCTGGGTGGTGAGCATTTCGTCCCGCGTGCTGCTGAGTGCGATCAGCTGCTGGTAAACGGCGACAGCAGAGTCAATGTCTCTGAGCGTGGTGAAGGTTTGGGCAATTTCGGTCAGGACATCAATATCGATAGTAGTCGCACCGCTGATTAGGGAGTCACCAGGATCTATTTCTGTCTGTCGCTCAAAGGGTTCTTCAGAGAGGCTGCCCAGTGACTGCCGCACCGCATCCCAGATTTCTCGGGTGCGCAGCGTCAGCAGCTGAACTTCTACGGGGCGCTGCTGCGTCCAGGCCAAACCAGCAACTCTTTGAATGGCCTCAAATTCCGCCTGCGTGCCCAGCACGCGCCGCAGCTTCAGCTCTCTTAGCCACAGGTCAAACGCCGCGTCGGCATCGCCAGCTGACAACTGCAGGAGCGCGGTGTTGTTTAGCTGGTCTAGGTCATTGGCGATCATCTGCAGCTCCAGCGGACTGTAAGGTCGGTCAACGCTGAGTGTGGGGAGCAGTGGGTCTCTTTGCTCTGCAGCCAGCGGGTCTGCTAAGAACTGCTGCCTGCGTTCGGGGTTGAGCTGTTGAGCGTGGGCCATGCCGCTGGCCCAGGTCATACCGGCGGTGAAGCCAAAGAAAACCACGCCCGCGAGCGCCTTTTGTAAACGATGGTACACAGTTATTTGCAGAACTTTATGTTTGGCTGGGGGAACGGGTTTGGCAGCTTCATTGCGGACTCTTATTGCGGTAGTCTGATGATCTTGCGCTGAAAAATGACCCGGATCACATCAGCGAAATCACCATAGCAAATGCCTGCTTTAGTATGTCTTCTAACGTTGCCACTCGTACCATTCGGATCGGTTCTCGCAAAAGTCAGCTTGCGCTCGTACAAACTCACTGGGTGCAGGGCGAGCTGAGTCAGGCGTTTCCAGATATCACGTTTGAAGTGCGGACGATGGAGACCCAAGGCGACAAAATCCTCAATGTGGCGCTCTCCAAGATTGGCGACAAAGGGCTATTTACCCAGGAGCTAGAAGACGACATGCTCAATGGGGATATCGACTTTGCGGTGCACTCGCTAAAGGACCTGCCTACTCGCTTGCCCGAGGGGTTGATGCTGGGCTGCGTGACGGAGCGAGAAGACCCTGCCGATGCGCTGGTGGTCCATGCCAAGCATGCCGACAAACAGCTCGATACACTGCCGCATGGTGCGGTGATTGGCACGTCGTCGCTGCGCCGGTTGGCTCAGCTCAGGCACCATTTTCCGCATTTTGAATTCAAAGATATTCGCGGCAATGTGAATACGCGGCTGCGCAAGCTCGATGAGGGTGAGTACGACGCTATTGTGCTGGCGGCAGCGGGGCTGAATCGATTGGAGATGAGCGATCGCATTCATCAGCTCTTGCCCCCTGAAATCTCTCTCCATGCCGTAGGCCAAGGCGCACTGGGCATTGAGTGCCGTCAGGGAGATGACGATATTTTGAACATCTTAAAGGTGCTAGAGCATCGGCCAACGGCTCAGCGCTGCTACGCTGAGCGGGCCTTCTTGCGAGAGCTGGAAGGGGGCTGTCAGGTCCCTATCGGTGTGAATACCCAGATTGAAGGTGAGACGCTAACGCTGACTGGGATTGTTGCGAGTTTGGACGGTCAGCAGTTAATCAAAGATCGGGTTACCGGTTCGCCTTTGGACGCGGAAGATATGGGAACTGAGCTGGCGAAGCGTCTGCGTGCGCAGGGCGCCCAGGAAATTTTGGATGCGATCAATGCGGCCAATCGGTCGTAGGCTGATGCCGCTACCCGACCTACGGTGGATGTTTCTGACGGCTGCACTTGGTAGAGATGAAGGGTGATCAAATATCAGAACCCTTTACATATGAAAGTTGCGCCAGAAATTTCCTACAGAGGCGTCGACAAAACCGACGCCCTAGAAGCCCTCATCACCGAGAAAATAGATAAGTTAGAGCAGGTGTACGACCGGCTCAACAGCTGCCGTGTGGCGATTGAGAGAGTCCATGACCATCCGGATAGCGGTTCGCCCTATCGCGTCCGGCTAGATATCACTGCGCCTGAAAGCCGCGAAGTCGCTGTCGACATTAGTCCCGATAAGGGTGTGCAGTACCCTCCGCTAGAAGCTGTGATTCGCGAGGCCTTCGACGCGGCCAGACGCCAGCTCAAATCGCTGAATGAGCAGCAAAAAAGTCATGTTGATCGCCATGAGACAGGCTTGCGTGAGGTGGTGATTCCACCCGATCCGCTAGAAGCTACGGAAGTCCCGGCGGCCGATGTCGCCGCCGAGTAGTCGCCGCCGAATAGATATCCTCGGTCCATATCGCTATAAACTTGGGTCAGAGACGAACAAAGTTTACACAGCGGGCAAGACAACATGCGGATTTTATTTGTGGCTGCCGAGGCCGCACCGTTGGCGAAAGTTGGCGGTATGGGCGATGTCGTTGGTACATTGCCCAAGGTGCTGAGGGCGATGGGTCACGATGTGCGCGTGTTCATGCCTTACTACGGTTCGCTGGCTGGCAAGCTAGAGATTCCGAGCGAGCCGCTGTGGTGGGGCTACGCCATGTTCAATTCTTTTGCTGTGTACGAGACCAAGCTGCCCGATAGCGAGGTCCCGCTGTATCTATTTGGCCATCCTTGCTTTGATCCTGAGCATGTGTACGGCGGTGACGACGAAGAGTGGCGCTTTACCTTTTTTGCCAACGGCGCTGCCGAGTTTGCCTGGAATCACTGGAAGCCAAACATCATTCACTGCCATGACTGGCACACGGGCATGCTGCCTGTGTGGATGCATGATACTTCCGATATTGGCACTGTTTTTACCATTCACAACTTGGCCTATCAGGGGCCCTGGCGGTGGAAGCTAGAGAAAATTGCCTGGTGCCCCTGGTACATGCAGGGCCACAACACCATGGCCGCTGCCGTGCAGTTTGCTGACCGGGTAAACACCGTCTCGCCAACCTACGCGCAGCAAATTCAAACGGCGGAGTACGGAGAGCAATTAGAAGGACTGCTGTCTTTTATTAGCGGCAAGCTCAGCGGCATCGTCAATGGCATTGATCTAGACTCTTTTGACCCGGCGACCGATCCAAAAATTGAGCACAACTACACGGCGACTTCGCTGGACAGGCGCGATAAAAATAAGGCGGTTATTCAGAAGGAAATGGGCCTAGAGGTGGAGTCTGGGCGGTTTCTGATTGGGATTGTGAGCCGCTTGGTTGAGCAGAAAGGCATCGATCTAATTTTGCAGACGATGGACCGTTTTTTGGCGTATTCAAATGCTCAGTTTGTGGTGCTGGGGACGGGCGATCGCTACTACGAAAATCAGCTGTGGGAGCTAGCCGCCCGCTACCCTGGCCGGGCCTCTACCTACATCATGTATAGCGATGCCCTCGCCCGCAAAATCTATGCGGGCTGTGATGCGTTTTTGATGCCTTCCCGCTTCGAGCCCTGCGGCATTAGTCAAATGATAGCGATGCGCTATGGCTGTGTGCCCATTGTGCGCCGCACGGGCGGCCTGGTCGATACGGTCAGCCACAATGACCCGGAGAATGAGGCGGGAACGGGCTACTGCTTTGACCGGTACGAGGCGCTAGATCTATTTACAGGCATGGTGCGAGCCTCTGAGGCCTATCGCTTTAAGTCGCAGTGGCAGGCACTGCAGAAGCGCGCAATGGGCAAGAGCTTCAGCTGGGAGCAGTCGGCGGTGGAGTACATCAAGCTCTACAGCGACGTAATGCAGCTAACACCAGAGGATCAGCTACCGGTGAAGTATGGTGGCAACGTTGAGATTGCTTGAAGTCATAAAGCTGGCCTTGCAGTGCAAGGTCAGCTTAAAAGTGAAAAAAAACGGGCCTGACGGGATTCGAACCCGCAACTTCCGCCGTGACAGGGCGGTGCTCTAACCAATTGAACTACAGGCCCTTGAAGCTTTGGAAGACGAGCACTTTGAGGTGTTAAGTCTTTCCTCTCCAAAAGGCGATCTCTATTTTGCAGATTCTGTGTCGCTTTGTCAATGTAATTCGAAGTAATTCAAAAGCCTAGCCTGACAACAGCGAACCTCTTTATGTTGGACTGTGCCTGGGATCGTAAAGTTTTGAGAAGACAAATTCGATCCGGTGATACCCTTGCAAACGTTAGGCTGTAGCAATATATACAGGCTAAATATCAACGCAAACTGATATTTTTGCGGACGCTCCGTGGTTTTTCAGAAGAAAGGGTAGGACAGCGGCAATTGCAGCACGATAACGTGCCTTTTCTGCTTGCTGGTTGTCTTTATGAATCAAGGTTGCGCATTCGTGCCCTTTAAAAAACTCGTCATCCACGGTGATTTACTCATTGAGTAACGCCAGCATTGGCTCTGTCACAACGACTTAAGCTGCGATCGCCGACCTATTCCTGACTCGGCCAAGCATTTTCAGGTCTATTCTGTTTCTGAGATCTCCTCTGGAGCGTTTCTTAGCGTAGAAAAGACCCCTCGAAGCTTGTCACCCACTTTCCTGAAATCGTCACTATCAACCGTGGGTGATTACTAATTTACGGGCAACGCAGTCAACAGCTGTGCGAATCTTTAGGGTTCCACGGGTTGAACTGTGATGTTTTTATTCCTGACACTTTTAATTCAGTTTTTGAATACGGCAGGGCGGGTTTGTCGGTAATCTCTACCGAAGGAATCTGTATTATGGCCAAGTTACAAGTTACGCATCCTCATGCTGTCAGTTCGGACGTCATAGCGCTGAGGATTGAAACAGGAGACATTACCCGAGGTCGTCAAGAGAAATACGTTAGGCAACCTGGCGATGAAATCGTCGTCAAACCTTCTAACAAAAAGTACAAGCGGGACAACAGAGTCGTTAAGCGTGACGGCAAATTTGTCGGCATGCTCTTAGAAAATGACACCATCATTCGGACCCCCGACACACTCACCGGGCCCGAATTGGATGAAGCCTGGGCCAAGCAAGCCTCCAACTACAGCATCAATGGCGTTACGCCTACGGCTGTTTATATGAAAAGTAAGCCCGGTGCTTCTGCGCGTGTCGGGATTGTGGGCAGCTCGGAGCCTCTCTCTCGATACGATTTTGCGATGGAGCACACGGTATACCTGAAGCTGCCCAAGGCTATGACCGCTGGTGAAAGCTACAAGCTTGATTTCAAGGGAGACGAACTTGAAGATCTCTTGTTTGAATATGCCCCTGAGAAAGTACGTAGCGAAGCTGTCCATGTCTCTCATGTTGGTTTTCAACCGGAAGATCCGGCTAAGGTTGCTTTTTTGTCTACCTGGATGGGACCAAAGGGAAAAGGTCTTTCCTATGAAGAAGGACAAAAGTTTTGGCTAGTCAATCGAGCGGGTAAAAAAGTCTACGAAGGCGAAATCGAACTTTCCAAAGCTCAGCATCAAGCTGAGGATTTTTTGGGTAAAAACTACAACGGCACCGATGTTTACATGGCCGATTTTAGTGACTTTACTCAAAAAGGAGAGTACAAAGTTGTTGTAGAAGATGTCGGTACGTCTTTCTCTTTTAAGATTGACGACAAAGCTTGGGAAGATGCTTTTCAAATACACATGGAAGGGTTGTTCAACCAACGGAGCGGCCTCGAAAAAACGGGAGAATTCTCCGACTACGTGGCAGAGCGAGGCTTCCACATGGAGGATGGTGTCAAAGTTTATCAATCGGAAGGACAGGCAATCAACACTCGGTCTGGATTGGACAAATCCAAAAATATGTTCGAGGAACTCAATGAGAAGCTAACCAACAAAGTGGTTGGAAAAGATGCCTGGGGTGGCTGGGCAGATGCAGGTGATTGGGATCGCAGCATCATGCATTTGGATGTTTCTCGTAAGCTGTTAGAGATAGGTGACTTATTCCCGGACTATTTCAAAGGGGTAAATCTCACCATTCCAGAATCGAAAAACAAAGTCGCAGACGTGTTAGACGAGGCGCTTTGGGGGGTTGATTTCTTCAAGCGGATTCAGACTGCCGAAGGCGGTGTCGGTGGTGGAATCGAGTCGGCAAGCCATCCAGAAGATTTGGAGGGTAGCTGGCAAGAGACGCTCAAGGTCATCGCTTACGCGCCAGATATTTGGACAACATATCAGTATGCAGGGGTTGCTGCTCGTGCTGCCTACGTGATGGAAGGTATCGACCCAGCGCGTGCGAAGGATTATCTTGCAAGTGCGCAAAAAGCGATGGAATGGGCGGAGTCTGAGCACAACAAATCACCCAACAAATACAAGCACCTACCTCAGGCCTGGAAACTACCCGGTGAGCGCAATCTAGCCGCAGCGGAGCTTTATCGTGCGGGCGGAGAAGCTAAATGGCACGATTTGTTCTTGGAGACAACTGTTTTTACCAATCCAAAGACAGAAGCCTACACCAACAACAAAAAGACCGGTGTCCAGCACGACCAGCGCAATGCATCTTTTGTGTACACACTCACTGAACGCCCCGTAGATAAGGCGGTTCAGGATTTGGCTAGGGCGGCGGTTATCAAAACAGGAGAACGAAATTTAGAAGCGATTCACAACGCTGGGTTCAAATGGTCTAAAGATCCCGGTGCGAGAATCGGTTGGGGTGCCCATGATGGATTTACAGATAGAACTGGCGTGCTGCGGGCTCACTACCTAACTGGGGAACAAAAATATTTGGAAGGCGGCATTTTGGCGTCTCAGTTTATCGGCGGGGCCAACCCTGACAATGTTAGCTACACCACAGGAATTGGTCCGCGTCAGCCTGATTCTGCGCACCACATTGATTCCTATGTTCGTGGGATGAAAGCGCCTAATGGCATTTCACTGTATGGTGTGGCTGATTTGAGTTTGTTGGATAAGCGATCGCAGTTCGCACTCGACGCATACCGTACCAAAACCTCGACAAAACCTGAAGATTGGCCCACCGCAGAAAGCTTCTTTGACATCTACAAATACATTCCAGGTTCGGAGTTTACAATCGCTGAGACGATCGCACCCAATGCCTATGCCACAGGCTATTTTGCAGCCAACAACGCTCAGGGCGGCAAACGCCCCTCTCCACCAACCGCACCTGACCCCATTGAGCCCGCTCCACCGACGCCACCAGCAACACCTGACCCCATTGAGCCCGATCCACCGACGCCTCCTGAGCCTTCCGACCCTGCTATACCGACGCCTGGCGTTTTGAGGGTAGAAGCTGAGTCTTTGGATTTGAGAGATTATCAATTACACAATGCGTCGGCATCCGATGCTTCAGGGGGACAGTACGTCTCTCTAGCAGAGGGTAAATCGATTGGCACCGTGAAGGGCCGCTTCGAAGGACCAGCGGGTGAGTATCGGGTGTCTGTCGGTTACTTTGATGAGGCCGATGGTCGTTCTGTCACAACGGTACGGGTAGCGGGTAAGCGGACAGAATTCACTTTTGATAAAGAGCTAGGTGGAGATTCGCCCTCGGCCGCGACGCAGGCAGAGAAGGTCACTCACGACTCAGTGATGATCAAACCGGGAGATTCCTTTGTCGTGCGATCCAGACGACATAAGGGGGAGACGGGGGCGCTTGACTATGTTGTCTTCGAGCCACTTAATAAAACGCCTGGTTCACCCTCGACGCCCAAGCCACCGCTGAAGCCACTGCCAGCACCGACGTTGCCTGCAAATGATCTGGTCATCGATTTGTCGGCGCTCGATTTTGATGGCAACGGCCAGCCAGACGATAAAGTAGCGCTGTCTCTAGAAGGGAAAGCGCGCGGAGATTATCGCAATACAGTTGGCTTTTATGCTGTAGAAAATGCCGAGGGCGCCATTGTTGATGAAAAAACGGGTAAAACGCTGCTACCTGGAGATGAAGGGTACAGAAGGGTTGCGATCGCCCAGCGCCTAGAAGGTCTCGACCTTGACCCCAAAACTGGCGAGGCAACCCTCAAGATAGACGGCGATCAGCTGCTAGCCCCCTTCATCACGGCAAACAACACACCTGAGGAGCTGCTGAAAGCCAACAAAGGTGTAGACATGAAAACCGCCTACTTCGGCTACGAGGCCGCCAATTCAGATGGCGCCAAGCATGTGATTGTTCAGGGTGCAGGCGAAGGGGCAGATGTCTTGAAGCTTGGCTTTGAAGACTTGCGTGGCGGGGGCGATCAAAGCTTCACAGACTTTGTTGTTTCTGCAAAAGTAAGCGCCGTATAGGCGTCATCTGTGAGCGCTAAACGCTTGTAGAACAGGTCTCTTGAGTTGTCACACTGAAGACAGGTAGAGGGCCTATTCTGCAAGCTTTTTATCACTTGGTCTGTCACGGCTCCATCAGGATGGACCGCTTTCCGACGCCCAGAAGGGTGCGGCAAACTTTACCAGCCAGTCTTTGACGCGGTAGGTGGCTAGGCAGTCGTCTTCGTTGTAGCGAAGAATGGTGTCTAGGTGAGTGCGATCGCCCGTTGTCAGCCAGTCGTCGTACCAGCAGATAGACTGGGCGCCATTGGCATCTTCATCGCGCCATTCGAACCCCATCCAGCGGGCCAAATGCTTGAGGGCGTAGCTCTCGACGGGCAGGGCCACAGCATCTACGACTCGCTTGTGAATATCGACAAATCGATTGAGTAGCAGAGTGATGTCTTGTCCGTGGGTGCCATATTGCCGACCTAGGCGAGCAACCGTTTGCGCCTCGTAGGGGCAGAAGTGATAAATCGGCGCCTGCGGATACCGCATCACCAGGTTCAAAAAGTCAAACCAAGCGGTTTGCTCGTCTGCGGGGGTCTCTGCGAGCAGCGCGTGAAAGGTCTGTTCGTTGGCAACGTTATCTACGACTAAAACGCCGTGAAGATAGATTAAATCCTTATCCGGGACGGCTTCGATGTCGAAGTAGAGTTCGATGGCTTGGGTAGGGACATCGAGCGGGGAGAGCGGGAAGCTGCCTGTGTGGAGACGGGCGATCGCAACATTATTTGCCGTTGCCTGCGCTTGATATATCAGCTTTTGAGAAATGTGCTGCTCAATGCCGAGGGCGTCAGTCAGGGCGTGGGGCTGTACCTGCGCCAGCGCTTCTACGGTGGTGAGGCCTAGGTCTACCAGAGTCGGATAGCGCGTGGTGGTTACGCCGGGGAGTAGCGATAGGTGAGAGCTGGCCTTTGCCTCTTGGTAGCAGTGGCTTAGCCAAGGGCACAGGCTACAGCGGCTGCGAGAGATAAACACCTCTGGTGGAATGGCCGCGCTCATCATATCGTGGCAGTCTTCTAGCGCGTCCTGCAGCTTCGGCACGTAGCGCTCTAGATTGACGGCGTACTGCTTTTCTTTTAGAAAGAGCCATGCCGTCTCGGGCCATACGCCCTGTAGCTCTGCCAGAAGATAGGCACTAAAAGCCGCCGTAAGCTGATACTCCGGCTTGGGCTTTTTGCCGAGCTTGACGTTGTAGGGCACGTAGTACCAGTTGCCTAGCCAAGACTCGCCTGGCTGTCTAACTAATAAATCTGGCTCTGTGCGGTAGCGTGTTTCTGCCGGGCCCTGAGCAATCAGCACGCCTCGATAAATGGCCTCGGCGCCCTCTGCCATGAGCTGATAGGTGGCTTGTGCACCAGCTTCCCACTGCCCCCGTTCGTAGGCGGGGCGGCTCAGAGGCCCAAACTGTGAGAGCACCGTCTGTCGATGCTCTGCGCTGTCTTGTCGGAGCTTGACGAAGTAGTCGCTGGGAATGTCTTTCAGTGCTGGGTCGCCGTAGCTGTCAAGATAGGTGCGGCGACGACAGCGGCGGTAGTGAAACAGCATGTGGTCTGTAACCCACAAGTGGCTAGGCGCGGCGGGCTGTGCCTGAATAGAGTTAGAAGCGTCGCACCGCACAGTTGACAAAACTGCCACAACTAGTAACTACGTTGCTAGCGTAGCGTATTTGGGTGCGGTTTCAGCGGATGGTTTCAGCGGGTGGTTTAGGCGGGTGGTTTAGCTCTCTGAGGTTCTACCGAGCTAGCAGCCCGCCGCTCAGGCGTCGCAGTGCCTTTTGTACCATGTCGGCATATTTCAGCTCCCCTGTGAAAATTTTGACCATTGCCCTAGTTGCTGAAGGCTGCTTGATAATGGTGCGATAGCCTAGTTTGGGCGCTATGTAGAAGGCTTTTGCTAGGCGGGAAGCCAAGCGCATTTCGCTGCCTAGCTCGGTGGCAATGGTCTGGGAGTAATCTGCTAGTGCCCCTTTTTCTCCGCCCAAGGCGCGGTCAATGGCCTCGGCGGCTTTGATGCCAGTGAAGATGGACGGGCGAATGCCTTCGGCTGTAAACGGGTCGACAACGCAGGCGGCTTCTCCAGCGAGGAGCGCGCGCTGGGTATGCAGGGTTTGGTCGCCATCCCACAGGCACACTGGGTGGCCGTGTTTTTGTACTTGCTCGCTTTTTACACCGAAGGAAGCCGCAAACTTGGCCATCGGCTCTACTAAGTCTCTGCCTTTGCGCTTACTCGTACAGAAGGCGCCGCTGCCGATGGAGTAGCCATCGGCTTTGGGAAAGTTCCACACGTAGCCATTTTGCAATAGGCCAAATTCAAAGTGAACAATGTGACTATTGTCGACGGTTACTTTCGGCTCGATTTCGATGGCGCCTGCAATGCTGGTTTTGCGAGCTGTGAAGCCGAGCCACTTAGCCATGGGACCGCTCGCGCCATCGGCTGCAATCAGGTACTTGCCTGAAAAGGTGTCGTGGTGATTTGTGACGACTTGCCAGCGATCGCCCTCAAAAGAAATCCCCGTCGCTTTGGTCTCATCTTTTAGCACCGCGCCTTTCGCCTGCGCCTGCTTGACGATGTAGTGATCAAATTCATTGCGTCGCACCATCCAAATAGGCAGACTCAGCTCCGTTTCGACCGGGTCGCCCACGTTCCAGGTGTAGCGTGCGTGGGTCACCTTTTGAGAGATCACCGGCTCAAAGTCAAAATCAAACCAGTCAGCAATCTGCGGAGAAACGCCGCCGCCACAAGGCTTGTATCGCGGTAGGGAGGCCTTTTCGAGCAGCAGCACGCTGTGGCCCTTCTTGCTCAAGTGGTAGGCAGCGCTCGCGCCCGCAGGCCCAGCGCCCACAATAATGCAATCGTATAGCGGCATACTTCGAGGAAAAGAATAAGATTTTCTCTAGCTGTGGCTCTCAGTTTACTCTTCTCGTTCTCTTCTTGTGAGATTTTTTATTCTATTTTACGTACGTTGAAGTTGTAAATGACTTTGCTTAATGTGTACAGTGTGTATGAATAGTGTCGATTGTTGTTAAAGGACATGAAGCATCCAATGGCTTTCGACTCATATGAAAAGTTCTCAAGTAATTGCAAAACTTAAGTCTGATGGTTGGATTTTGGTTAATACAAAGGGGAGTCACAAGCAGTTTAAGCACCCAAATAAAAAAGGGCGTGTCACCGTTCCGCATCCTAAGAAAGATTTGCCTATCGGAACGCTGAAAAGCATCGTGAAGCAGGCTGGTTGGAATTGGCCTTTGAAGTAAGACTGTAAGAATATGCGCTATCCCGTTGTGCTACACAAAGATTCAGATAGTGACTACGGCGTTACTATCCCTGATTTGCCTGGATGTTTTTCTGCAGGCAGTTCTATCGATGAAGCATTACAAGAAGCCATCGAAGCTGCTGAATGCCACATAGAAGGTTTACTTGTGGACGCAGAAGATATTCCGTCACCCATTGCCATTGAGACCCATCAGACAAACCCAGACTATACAGAAGGTATATGGGCCTTTATTGACGTTGATTTATCCAAGCTTTCAGGCAAAGTGCGTCGAGTGAATATTACAATCCCAGAACGAATTTTGACTAAGATTGACGCCTTTGCACAAGAGCAAGGGGAGAGCCGTTCAGGCTTGATAGCGACCGCAACGATGGAATATATTTCCGGGTATACAAGTCGAGATTGAAGGCACAAGCAGTTACAACTTGCTGATTCACTTCAGGCGTCGTTGAACTTACTATACTTGTGACTGAATCTGCAGACCTTCCCTGTAACAACCCCTGCTGCAATGAATAATTGCAGCAGGGGTTACTCGTAGATATATCAAGCTCGTAGACAATGCAGTGATTAGAAATATCATCGGTTTTTTACAGAAAACCGATGATATTTTTTAGCTTTTATCCAAGCAGTGCATTCGCCCTAGAGACAACGTTATCGACGGTGTAGCCAAACTTCTCCATCACAACGCCGCCGGGTGCAGAGGCACCGAAGGTATCGACAGAGAGCATATCGCCTTCGTCGCCGTAGTACTTAGCCCAGCCAAAGCTCGTCATCGCTTCCACGACAAGGCGCTTCTTCACAGCCTTGGGCAGTATGGACTCTTTGTACTCATCGCTTTGCTCTTCGTAGAGCTTCCAGCAGGGCATGGAAACAACGCGAACTTTTTTGCCTTCGCTGCGAAGCTTGGCAGCCGCCTCTTCACAGAGAGAAACCTCACTGCCCGTGCCAATCATAATCAGGTCGGGAGTGCCCTCTGAGTCGGACATGATGTAGGCGCCTTTTGCGACTGAGTCGATGGAAGAACCGGCTAGGTTTGGCAGGTTCTGACGGGAGAAGCACAGGAGCGTAGGGGCGTTGCGCTTGGCAATGGCAATTTTGTAAGCGCCGGAGGTCTCGTTGCCATCGGCGGGGCGAATGACGTAGAGGTTTGGGATGGCGCGCAGGGAGGCAACGGTCTCTACGGGCTGGTGCGTTGGGCCGTCTTCACCAAGGCCGATGGAGTCATGGGTCATTACGTAGATGACGCCCGCTTCAGACAGAGCCGAGATACGGATGGCGCCGCGCATGTAGTCGGTAAAGACTAAGAAGGTCGCGCAGTAGGGAATCAGACCGCTGTTGTGCAGGGCGATGCCGTTACAAATAGCACCCATGCCGTGCTCTCGCACGCCAAAGTGGATGTTGCGATTTTCGTAGGCGCCTTTCTGATAGTCGCCAGAAACATCCAGGTCGGTGAGGTTGGAGTGGGTGAGGTCGGCAGAGCCGCCAATCAGCTCAGGTAGGACAGGTGCCAGTGCGTTGAGCGTGGCGCGGGAGTTTTTGCGCGTTGCGATCGCTTTATCTTCAGGCGTATAAGTCGGCAGCGCGTCGGCCCAACCTTCGGGCAGTTCACCTGAGAGCATCCGCTCAAACACAGCCGCGTCTTCGGCGTACTTGGTGCGGTAGGTTGCGAGGGTTTCCTGCCATTCTGCTTCAGCGCTGGCTCCATTGTCGATAGCCTTGCGGTAGCGAGCGAGGGCGTCCTCAGGAATTTCGAACGGTTCGTACTTCCAGTCGAGATTTTCGCGGGTTGCTTTGGTCTCTTCGTCGCCTAGCATGGCGCCGTGAATGCCCCCGGTTCCCTGGCGGTTGGGTGAACCGTAGCCGATAGTTGTCGTGATTTTGAGCATGGACGGCTTGTCGGTGACCTTTTTAGCTTCTGCGATCGCCTTTTCAATCGCGTCTAGGTCAGCGTTGCCATCTTCTACGTGCAGCACGTGCCAGCCATAGGCCTCAAACCGCTTGCTCACATCTTCTGTAAAGGCAATGTCGGTGGAACCGTCAATAGAAATGTGGTTGTCGTCATACAAAGCAATCAGCTTGCCAAGGCCCAGGTGACCTGCCAGGGAGCAAGCCTCACCAGACATGCCCTCCATATTGCAGCCATCGCCCATGATGGTGTAGGTGTAGTGGTCGACTACGGTGCAGTCGGGCTTGTTGAACTTGGCTGCAAGGTGCGCTTCGGCCATCGCTAGGCCCACGGCGTTACAAATCCCTTGACCGAGGGGACCTGTCGTTACCTCAATGCCTGCCGTCTCAAAGTTTTCGGGGTGGCCAGGGGTAGTAGAGCCCCACTGCCGAAACTGCTTGATGTCATCCATGGTGACGCTGTCGTAGCCAGTCAGGTAGAGCATGGCGTACTGCAGCATGCAGCCGTGGCCTGCTGAGAGTACAAAGCGATCGCGGTTAAACCACTTTGGATTTTTGGGGTTGTGGCGAATGAACTTGTCCCACAGCACAAAGGACATAGGAGCCGCACCCATGGGCAATCCGGGGTGGCCAGACTTGGACTTGTTAATGGCGTCTACAGCCAAAAAGCGGATGGAATTTATGCAGAGAGTTTCAAGCGATTGAGTTGCGACAGCCATAGCCTTCAAAGATTGAGGGTGAACAGAAGATGGGAGGGGAGCACTCTTAAACAGTAATACTTAGACCATCAATTTCTAAACAAATGTTTAAGAATTTTGGTTAAGCTATTATACCTATGAATCTGTAACATCTACGACGGTGCGTAGAGACAGTATTTGATACGCCAGGCTGACAACCATTTTGGTCAACCATTTGGACGAGCAACAGTCAGTGACTGCTTCAATGACTGCTAACGATGCTTAAGTCCACTCATTCAATACGCTCAAAGAACGCTTAAACAAGCCTTAGAGACTGCTCAAAGAGCACTGAGAAAGCATTGAGTTGATGTTCTCCTGTGAGGTATTGCTGAGTTATTGCTCGAAACGCCTGAAGAAGACGCCTCTGTTGATCGTTTTCCTTAGCGGTACTTTTTAAAGGCCAGCGTGACATTGTGTCCGCCAAAGCCAAAGGAATTGGAGAGGGCAACGTTCACTGGCTGCTCTCGGCTGCGGTTAGCTACGTAGTCCAAGTCACAGGCAGGGTCGGGATTTTCTAGGTTGATGGTGGGGGGAACCTTGTCATTGGCAACGGCCATGACCGCCGCTACGCCTTCGATTCCGCCGGAGCCGCCCAGCAGGTGACCTGTCATGCTCTTAGTGGAGCTGACCGTAATCCGGTGGGCATGTTCCCCTAGCACAGTCTTAATGGCAGCGGTTTCATTGGGGTCGTTGACGGGGGTGCTGGTGCCGTGGGCGTTGATGTAGCTCACCTCTTCAGGCGTGAGCCCGCCATCTTTTAGGGCGAGGCGAATGGCCCGAACAGCGCCTTCTCCGCCTGGCGCAATACCTGTCATGTGGTAAGCATCGCAGCTCATGCCGTAGCCCACCATCTCAGCGTAGATCTGCGCGCCTCGGCTGAGGGCATGCTCTAGCTCCTCCAAAATCAGGATGCCGCAGCCTTCGCCCAGCACGAAGCCGTCGCGATCTTTGTCGAAGGGGCGGCTGGCATGTTCTGGGTCGTCGTTACGGGTAGACATGGCGCGCATCGATGAGAACCCGGCAAAGGTCAGCGGCGTCACGGCAGATTCTGAGCCGCCGCAGATCATCGCTTGGGCGTAGCCACCCTGCACTAGGCGGAAGGCATCGCCAATGGCGTTCGAGCCTGCCGCACAGGCCGTCACCGAGCAAGAATTTGGACCTTTGGCGCCGGTGTGTATTGCCGTGAGGCCAGCGGCCATGTTGGCAATCATCATCGGAATCATGAAGGGGCTACAGCGGCTAGGTCCTCGGTTGAGATACACCTCTTGCTGTTCTTCCATGACCTGGATACCGCCGATGCCCGTGCCAATCATGACGCCAATCTGCTCGGCATTGAGGTCGGTGATTTCTAGCTTGGCGTCGGTAAGGGCTTGCTTACTGCCTGCGATCGCAAAGTGAGCAAACCGGGCCGACCGCTTAATGTCTTTACGATCCATATAGTCCAATGGATCGAAGCCTTTGACTTCACCGGCGATTTGGCTGCCGTGCTTCGAGGCATCGAAGGCGGTGATTTTGCCGATGCCGTTAGCACCCTTCATCAGCCCCTGCCAGTAGGTCTCTAGGGTATTGCCGATGGGCGTGATTGCGCCCAGCCCGGTAATCACAACACGCTTTTTTTCGAGATGAACCATAGTTTTAAGGGCAACAGAAAAATCTGAAAACTGGCTGGGCTAGCAGGTAGATGAAAAAACGCTCTGGCGATATTAGATCGCGTAGATCGCGTTAAATTGCAGCACATCGCGATGGGGTTAACGCAAGATTTCTGCGCTCTGTCTGCGCTTTGTCTGCGCTCTGTTTGCGCTCTGTCTGCGCTCTGTCTGTGCTCTGTGAGCTGACGTTACGAGCTTGAGCTACAGAATTCTAAATCGTTGGCGTATGACCTGGGAGAGCGGATCTCCGCTCTCCCATAACCTAGTTTAATTGAGTTATTTGCCAGAAGTGAGACATTTTGAAAGGTTAAGACCAGGGTGATAGAACCAAAAACTCGCCTCAACATCTTGAAGACAGGCGTGGGGCTTCTTTTTCTACCACCTTGAAAAGGCCAGTAGAAACCGGCGATGTTCGTACTTTAAAACCTTCTAGAAAGTTTAAGGAATGTTAAGGCAGTCATGCTTCCTCGTAGCACTTGCGTTGAAGGTTGGATACCGAAGAGTGGGCCACAGCAAATGGCTATTTACCCTACTCAGCCTTCGACTTAATGTACTCAACTGCCGATTGAACAGTGCTGATGTTCTCGGCTGCTTCGTCAGGAATCTCGATGTCAAACTCTTCTTCTAGCGCCATCACAAGCTCAACGGTGTCGAGGGAATCAGCGCCCAAGTCGTTAGCAAAGTTAGCCTCTGGCTTTACTTCTGCTTCGTCTACACCCAGCTGCTCAGAAACGATTTTCTGAACCTTTCCTAAAATATCGTCACTCATTACTGTACTTACCTTCAAACAGCGGCAAAAAGCGCAAAAAAACTTGCTTAAATATTGAAACCTAAACGCCAGCGTTGACCTGGAAAGCTCAAGGTCGATTCTCCTTCGGAGAGGCTCTACAGCCGCGCCTTTGTCTAATAAGTTTGTAATTTAAGCTTCATCATCTTATAGGAAAGCGTGACGTCCATGCCTGCTATCACGCTTCTGAGAAAATATTACGTTCCATAAATTTTTACCCCGTTCATTAAGGTATCGCTCGTGCCTGCGGGATACACTTCACTTGGGTTAGCGGCCCATATTTCGCAGTCGTCTGTCATCTGTTGGCAGCCTTACAAATCATTGTTTGTTTTTGGCGATTGGCGATATTGCAATAATAATTTTGGAGTCTGTACTTCATGTCTCATTCAGTTAAAATTTACGATACTTGTATTGGCTGCACGCAGTGCGTCCGCGCCTGCCCTACCGATGTTTTGGAGATGGTCCCTTGGGACGGTTGCCGAGCCGGGCAAATCGCCTCTTCCCCCCGTACTGAAGACTGTGTCGGCTGTAAGCGCTGTGAGACTGCTTGCCCCACCGACTTTTTGAGCATTCGCGTGTACCTAGGTGCTGAGACAACCCGCAGCATGGGTCTCGCTTACTAAGCGGGCTTACGGCTTACACTTCCGTTTTTGAATTTCATACAGATACAGCTGAAAACCACCGCGTAGCCAAGCAAGCTGGCTACGCGGTGGTTTTGAGTATTTCGCTATCTGGCTGCGACTTTCTTGACCGCTAGAACGCTACCCAAAAGCCCTAGGCTTGTGCCAAGTAGCCCGAGCGCGACGGGGAGGAGTATCCACTGCTGTGGGGTGAGCCGTAGGCCATTCACTAAAAATTCTATGAAGGCGGGCTGATTACTATTTGCCAATGACTTGAGCCCTTGCTGCACGCCGAGCAGCAACGCCCAGGAACTACTGGCTCCCACTATGCCAAAGGCTGCTCCCTGAAGTAAAAACGGCAGGTATATCCAGCTGCGGGTAGCCCCTACCAGCTGCATGACTTCGATTTCTTGGCGGCGGGCGATCGCAATTAACCGAATAGTTGTCGTTACAACAGCGATCGCAGTCATACTGAGCAGGCCGACCACACTCAAGCTGACCCACCTCAGCCCGCTGTTGATATCTCGCAGCTGCTGAATGACTTCACTGACATACAGCACATCATCGACCCCTGGCATGCTTTTTAGGGTGTTGGCAAGCTGGGTTACCTGCTCTGCATCACGAGCTTTTACCTTTAGCTCATCGACCAGTGGATTGCCGTTTAGCTGGGAGGCTGCGTTGGTAATGTCAGAGAGCCCAAGGTCTGCCGTCAGCTGCGACCACGCCTGCTCTTTGCTAACCGATTCCACCGTGACGACGCCCGGTAGCCGCTTAACCTCGCCAATCAGACTGCCCGCATCTACGCCGCTCTCTAAATACGTCGAAATAACCAGCTGTGAGCCAAATTGGTTTAATAATCCCTCAACTTGCCAGCTCACCTGCAGGCTAGTACCAAATAAGAACAGCAGCACCGTCATTGTGCTAATGGCGGCCCAGTTCATCCACCCGCCGCGTCTGAGCCCTCGGAGCGACTCATTCAGCAGGTAGTCAGTTTTATTTAAAGATCTCAGCACGGTGGGTTCGGAGCGATCGCATCGCCCAATAGACTCAGGTAGCAAAGATAAGCGGGTATCCCCCCTACTATTCCCGAATCAAGATGACTTGATGCATGGCTTGGTAAAGCATGGGGTTCAGGATGGATTCGCTGGCTGTGCGCCCGAGGCTATATTGCTATCTCGAAGTCGGTGTGAGTTGTTACAATATTCAAATCAAATGTATGAGTCGTAATCCTTAACGCAAAGTACCCATGGCCGCAGTTATCGAAGTAGAAAAGAAAAAGCTTAAAAAACCACCCCTTTCTATCCATTACTTGGGCGATCGCGTGTTGCGCCAGCCTGCGAAGCGCGTCGCCAAAGTAGACAATACGCTCAGAGATCTGGTGCGAAAGATGCTGCAGACTATGTACAGCGAAGATGGCATTGGGCTGGCAGCACCTCAGGTGGGCGTGAATAAGCAGCTGCTGGTGCTGGACCCTGACCCCGAGAATGCGGCAGCGCCTCCGTTGGTTTTGGTAAATCCCAAAATTACGAGCTACAGCGATAATCGCGCTGCTGGCCAAGAAGGCTGCTTGAGCATTCCGGGCGTTTACCTAGATGTGGTGAGGCCAGAGGCCATAGAAGTCTCCTTTAAAGATGAAAATGGTCGTCCTCGAAAGATGAAGGCCAACGACCTAGTCGCTCGCATCATTCAGCATGAGATGGACCACTTAAACGGGGTGATGTTTGTCGACCGGGTGGAGAATGCGATTTCACTGAATCAGGAGCTAAAGAAAAACGGCTTCGCGATCAAAGATGTCAAAAAAGTTCGCTAGAAAAAGTCCGCTAGATGCGAAATTGGTTAATAGGTATTTATCGGAGAAAAATCTGTGACTCCTAAGAGTGGCGCGTTGTTGGGTGTAGCCTGTTTGACTGCGATCGCAGCAGTCGGTTCGATGTTTGAGCTGTCGTCTGGCGACCCAGACTGGGGCACCGCCCCGACAGCGGTGATTTTGGCTTTGAGCATTCCTGCTGGGGTGTTGTCCTTTATGGCCGCCGTCAAAGACGCCCGCGCCAATATGTAGGCTAGCTCGTGGCCTTGCTGATAAGAAAACCCCCTTAAGCGCATGTCGTTTAGGGGGGTTAATAATATATCTGAGTATGTCTAGATATCTCTAGAAAGTGCCGGTCGGCATTTAGTCTTCGTAGAGCCAAGGCTTCATGGTCGACTCCCAGCTGCAGAGATCTTCTCCAAACCACAGTTTGATTTCGCTGTCTGCGGTCTCGGGCGCGTCCGACCCGTGGATGATATTGCGACCAATGGTGATGCCGTAATCGCCGCGAATAGTCCCCGGCTCAGCTTCTAGCGGATTGGTTGCGCCAATGAGCTTGCGGGCAGAGGCAATCACGCCCTCACCTTCCCACACCATCGCGACAACGGGCGCTGAAATAATGTATTCAACTAGTCCTTTGAAAAAGGGACGCTCTTTGTGTACAGCGTAGTGAGACTCAGCGAGCTCTTTTGAGACAGACATTTGCTTGAGTCCGACCAGCTTGAATCCCTTGGTCTCCAAGCGGCTGATGATGTCGCCAACCAAGCCACGCTGAACGCCATCTGGCTTGATCATGATGAAACTTTTTTCCACGGACAAATTGCTCCTAATAACTGCGTACGGATATGCTCAATAGCCTTTCCTATGCTCAATAACTAAGGTCGCTTTGTAAACCCCTCTGACGGCTCTTTGTTGTGTGAACTTATCCGTTTACAGCCGGAACGTCTATCGTAATTATCTGCTGAGGTGCCCTATTCGCCCGTCCGCGAGCGATGTTTGATTGATGGGGGAGGTCTGCGTTGAGGCCTATTTTATTTTGCGGTTGCGATCGCTCTACTGGAGAAAGCATTCGCGATGTCGCGCTGTTTGCCTGCGATACCGGTTGATTATCTGAGAGCTGGCGTAGGGTTCTAATCTGACGAGCATTGGCCCAGGCGATTTGGTGCTGGCGTAGGGTTTTGGCTTCTTGCGCGCGTTCTGCGTAGGCCCAGGCGATTTCGGCGGGCGTCATCTGAGGGCCTACAAACTGGCCAGGTCTGCCTGCCACATTGAAGATATAAATGATGTCGCCATTGACCGTCCTTTCAAAGTAGGCGCCTAGGGCCTGAGCCTGTCGGTGCAGATAGCGGCGAGCGTCTGTGCCGCTGAGCCGAGTATACATAGCTAGCTCTAGCGCACTCACGCGCCCCCGCCGCTGCCTCAGCAAGTCGTAAAACTTACGGTTGAGCCGGGCGTGACGGTGCTGGAGCAGCTGCTGCTGGTGCTGATGCTTTTGCCATAGCCAAATGCCCAGGGCGGGTATGCCCAGCAAGATTACCAGCGGCCACAAAAAGCGCAGTAAAAAAAGCGTGCCAAGACCTATGAGCCCAGACAGCAAAGCAAAGCGAGGAGTGAGGTGTAAGTCAGAGGGAGATGCCATCGCAAGTTCTACGGGGTAGCCAGCCGTCGCGTGTGTGGATTGCGTCAGAGGGTCGCGTTTATGAAGCGAAGGGGTTATCACAAACTGGCTTTGCCTAAACAAAGCACCTGTACTTTAGTGGCAAGCGCGACGATTGGCCACCTTTTTTGCAAGGCCTTAATGACTGACTGGGCTTACGGGTGTTTAGAGTTTGCGGTACGTCTTGTTTGGCATCTATTCCAAGCCGGGGGGACTGGAGGGATTAGCGGTTGATGTGCCAGTGATTGATGTGTTGGCAATTGGGGTATTGGCGAATACGTTGTGGACGGCGATCGCAATTCGAGCCAGATCTTCGTCGAGGAGGGGCGGCCAGTTTACGTTTGCCGCATAGCCCGATTCGAACAGGTTGCGACTCTCATAGGCGGCTAAGAACAATGCTTGGGCCAGATTACGATCTAGCTGCGATGCGGTCTGTAGGCCGCTATGAATGACCCTGAGCGCCAGCAGCAGGGAGGTCACTTGGCCGGGTACGGGCGGATGGCCTCGGCGCAGCCGTCCCAAAAAAGTATCTGCTGTCTCGTATTGAGGCAGCGTTTGGGTGAGGAGCTCTTGGCAGGCGCTCTGAAAATCCATCGATGCTCAGCGCCTTCGCGGCGCCTACAGAAAATTTCTATGTCAGGCTGTAAGGCCGGTGACCCGTGAGGGCACTATTTAGCTATCTAATCAAAACCTGTTGAAGCAATTTAGGCAAGTTTTACAGATAATTCACTCATTGAGCCGCTGTCTGCTAAGAAATCAGTTCACACTGAAGATTACGTAGCCAGTGTTGACGTGTTTTCTTCACGTGAGTGGCAGAAGTGAGCACGGTTTTATCCGAGCCTTTGTCATAGAGCCATTTATCTATATGTTTGTCTCTAGCTATCTGTAGGGTTATTTAGTTCACCAAAAGCCCTGATGCTCTGAATTTATCTTTATTTCTTACATTGCTCTTGCTCTATGGCGTTATCTTCATCCTCTGCTCAGCCTGATTCTCCTGTTCCCTTCGTTGATTTGGCCTGGCAGCACCGTTCGATCCAAGCTGACATTTTGGCTGAAGTGACCGCCAGGTTAGAGCGCAATGACTATGTTTTAGGTCCGGCGGTGGCTGAGTTTGAGACCGCCTTTGCCGCCGCCTGCGGGACTGCCCATGGGGTCGGTGTTGGCTGCGGGACAGATGCGATCGCACTGGGACTGTCCGCCTGTGGCGTCTGCCCGGGTGACGAGGTGATTTTACCGGCCAATACGTTTGTCGCTACGCTGATTGGCATTTTGCGCGTTGGGGCGGTGCCGGTCTTTGTCGACTGCGATCCAGAGACGGCGCTGCTCGATCTTGTGGCGACCGAATGCGCCATCACGCACAAAACCCGAGCGATTGTTCCGGTTCATCTCTACGGTCAGATGGTGTCTCCGGCGGCGTTGCGAGATCTGGCAGAGCGTTACGAACTGATTATTTTTGAAGATGCGGCTCAGGCGCACCTTGCTGAGCGAGAGGGGTATAAGGCAGGGTCGATTGGCCTCGGTGCGGCGTTTAGCTTTTATCCCAGTAAAAATCTGGGGGCGCTGGGCGACGGTGGCATGCTGGTAACCCAGGGCTCTGTGATTGCTCAAACGGTGCGATCGCTGCGCAACTACGGCGCAACTCGAAAATATTTTCATACCGATCCTGGTGGCACCAATAGCCGGTTGGATACTTTACAAGCCAGCGTATTGCAGCTGAAGCTTCCCCACCTGCCCGCTTGGAACCTCGAGCGCAACCGCCTCGCTGCCTACTACGACAAAGCCCTCGCTCCCCTCGCCGAAAAAGGCATTGTGCCCATCAAAAATGTCAGCGGTCAGGGCCATGTGTACCACCTCTATGTCGTCCGGATCACGGTAGATTGTCCTGTAGATAGGACGTTGCTGCAGCTTGAGCTAAACAGCCGCAATATTCAAACCGGCATTCACTACCCAACCCCTTGCCACCTGCAGCCTGCCTTCCAATCTCTGGGCCACCATGTCGGCGACTTCCCCCACTCTGAAGCCCTCAGCCAAGAAATTTTATCCCTGCCCATGTACCCCGGCCTGACCACCGACCAAATCGATTGTGTCGTTGAGGCCATTGCCGCTGCTGTCGGTGCTGCCGAGCCCAAGGAACAAGCACTTGTCTGACAGCGGTCTTTTTCGATGTGTTCTTTCCTGAATTAACGTGTCTTTTATCCCCGCTTCTAACCCTAGAACTAACGCCAGAAAGCACTTTCCCCTGGAGGCCATTATTCTTGGCCTGGTTGCGGTTTTGTATGTGCCACTGCTGTGGCACTGGGTCGATGGCTGGCTAAATAAGTCCATCAGCATTCAGCACGAGTACTTTAGCCACGGGCTGCTGGGGATTCCCTTTGCGGCCTACTTGGTATGGGAGCAGCGCGATCGCTGGACTAAGTTATCCAATGGCGCCCACTGGTCAGCCTTTCCGCTGCTGCTGGTTGCCACGCTGTTTTATAGCAGCGGGCTAATGGATGCGATGAATCTTTCGCTGCCGCTGCTGCTCGCAGGTCTGCTGCTTGTGCTAAAAGGCCTGTCGGGGTTTCAGCTGTATGCCTTTCCTTGGCTGCTGATTTTCTTGTCTACCCCCACTCAGCTGCCTTACCTCATAGAGCCCTACGTCTTACCGCTCCAGAGCTTTATTGCAGGCGTTGCGGGCTTCATTTTGCAGCAGTTTGACGTGAATGTTTTTGTCGATGGCATCTATTTATATGTCAACGATCAGCTGGTCGAAGTTGCGCCCCACTGCGCGGGGCTAAAAATGCTCTTTACCAGTTTGTACATGGGCCTGATTTTGACCTACTGGACAGGGCTCAACCGCTCACGTCTGAAAACAGGCCTGTTCTTTTCGGGCATCATTGCCATCAGCGTCATTGGCAACATCATCCGCAACGCCACCCTGACCTACTTCCACGGCGCCCAGATGACTGCGGCTTTTGAATGGCTACACGATAGCTGGGGCGGAGACCTCTATTCCGCTGCCATGTTGGGGCTGCTGATTGTTTTGATTCGGGTATTGGAGCGCTACGCACCCGATACGCTGCAGATAAGCGCTGCCAGTGGCGGTGTTAATTCGGTTGGTGACGATAAGGCCCCCAAGCCCAGCCGCAAAAATACTAGACCCAAACCAAACAAACACGATTATTTTTAGCGCAACTGGCTAGCGCAATGAACAGCCCTCTCGACTAGCCCCCGATGCTTACCCCCACAAAACTTACTTCCGTTCGGAAACCAAGGATTTTCTCTTGTGTCTTTTTCTACATTGCCGGACAAACTAACTAAAAAGGCCACCGTCAAATTGATGGTGATTGTGGCTTTGGCACTCTTTGTGGCAGTGAGTGCACTCCCTCGGTATGTTTCGAGCTGGCCTTGGTCTAGCCCCTTGAAGGTGCAAAATCAGCCAGCACTACAGGCCATTCGCGACCAGGGACTCACCCTCTCAGGATGGCAGGTCGACGACCAGGTCAAAACCAAAATCGGTGGAGATACCTGGTCTATTCAACAGCTGTCTGCCACGGATCAAGCGATCACCTCTGAGACGGCTTCTACCATTTTTCTGCTGCTTCGCCCCCAGGTGTGGGAGGCCGATCAGCCGGAGGTGGAGTGGCTAGATCTCAAGGGTTCGCAGCAGTGGGAAACCGATTCTCGCCAGTCTTTGCCGATTGAAGTTGCAATCAATCGTCAAGAAAATCCCAAAACTGTCCGGATTAATACTGATTTCTTCCGTGCATGGAGTAAGGATCAAACCTACGCCATTTTGCAATGGTATGCCTGGCCTACGGGCGGTAGCCCCTCACCGGCCGGCTGGTTTTGGGCCGACCAAAGAACCCAGTGGCAGCATCGTCAGCGAATGCCGTGGGTTGCTGTTAGCGTTTGGCTGCCGATTGAGCCGCTCGGCGATATTACACCCCATATTGCAGCGGCCAAATCTCTGGGACAATCAGTGCAGCTAGCGCTCTCGCAGACTGTATTTCCTGAGGCGCTGCTACCTTCTTAGTCGCGCATACCCGTCAGCATTCGCCGATTCCGCTAATTCGGGCAGTATTTTAGATATCTTATTGGGTTAGTAGGGAGGATATAAAGATACGTCGATGTGAGTTTTGTGACAGTATATTTGGGATGGGACGCAGGTTAGAGTGAACGTAGTATTACGCATCTAGTCTGCTAATTAACTACTCAAGAGCAGTTAGCCAAAAGTAATTAGCCAAAAACACGACTTAAAAATCAAGTTATCCGTGGCTATCGTCAGATGGCCTTCTACAATTTTTCGAACGGTTATGAATAACGGGTTGTCAGCTTCCAGCCGCTTTCTATTTCTTCTATCTGCAGTTAGGTCCCCAGTTCGGTCTACGGCTTCAGCGCGATCGCTCATCGGTGCGCTCTGCCTAGCCGGTACGGTGAGTATCGCCACACCCGCACTCTCCCAAGCTAGTCCTTCACAGACGAGCCCCTCTCAAGCAAGCTCCTCACAGGCGATCGCTCCTGCAGAAGACCCCATAGAAGCGCAGTCGCCAGAGGCTTCAGATATTTCGCCTGAAGAACGGGCTTTAGAGCAGCCTTTTTCTATCGCAGATGCCCTGGCTCAATCAGCAGACACCCCCGAGGCTTCTGAGAGTGCCCCGACTCTGCCAACGCTCACACCCCCGACAGAAGCAGCACCCACCGCGCCTACGGATGCCCCTGCGCTAGAAGCGGCCCCCGCCTTTGACGCACCCGATGCCTCAGCTAACCAAATCCCCACCCTGCCACCGCCGACAGGTCCTCGCTTTGAGCAGCCTCTGATTGAGCCAAACACCAGCGTAGCCCCTGTCTTGCAGCCATCCTTTGAGAACTATCATCTCGGGCCTGGCGACTCTATCTTTGTGAGCACTCAGCGCTATCCAGACCTCAGCTTCCAGGCAACGCTAGACCTCCAAGGTAACGTCATCGTACCGATCCAGGGCGCTGTCAACCTAGAAGGGCTGTCTTTGCGCGAGGCAGAAGGTCTTCTCCGAGCGATCTACAACCAATATGTCGTCATTCAAGAAAATCGGGACGTGGCGATTACCCTGGTCGCACGCCGAGGTGTCGAGGTGACCATTTTGGGCGCAGTGCAGCGGCCAGGCTTTTACCCTCTGGCAGACCCCAGCGTTTCTACCGCGCTACTGACGGCAGGCGGCGCAACCCAGACTTCTGACCTCCGGAGCATACAGGTGCAGCGGCAGCTGCGACGCAATGGCGGCATTGTAGAAGAGACTGTCAATGTCGATTTATTTACACCGCTAAAAGAGGGTAATTCCCTGCCCGATGTGCGCCTAGAAGATGGCGATGTCTTGATTGTTCCTGAATTGCAGCCCGACCAGCTAGACGATTACGACAGCTTCTTAGTTGCTCGCTCGACCCTGGCACAGCCAATCATTAATGTACGTTTTCTAAACTATGCAGGCGGACGCGGCGGCGTGGGCACCCTCAATCTCAACAACGGAAGTTCATTTATTGATGCCATCACGGTGCTGGGCGTGAATCCTGACAATGCTAATTTGGGTGATGTGGGCCTGATTCGCTTTGACCCCGAAACGGGCCGGGCAGTCACGGTCAGCCTAGACGCAAAATCTGCCATCCTAGGAGATATCACCCAAAATCCACCGCTGCAGGACAGCGACGTCATTGTTGTAGGTCGCAACCTGATTGGTCGCCTCTCATTTGCCCTAGAGACGGTGACAAGGCCCTTCCGAGATGTCTTTGGATTTACCCGATTCTTGGACGACGCCTTCAACGATAGTTTGTTCTAACTTTGTTGGTGTTGACCCTAGGGTACTGAGGGCATTGCACTGAAGGCCTCAAGACGAAGCCCTAAGACAAAACAATCTGGCAGTCCTACTCAGCACTTTTGTTTCATGACAACTGTATGACTCATCTGTATCTACCCTCTCAAGCTTTTCTTCCTCGAACTGTATTTCCTGAGCTGACTTTTCTTTCCGCGTACTGAACCCCCTCGAAGTCCCATGGCATCACCTTTCTTAAAACGCTACCTACTTGCGCTAAATCGCTATAAGTGGCCAGGTCTGTTTACTTTCCTGTCTATTTTGGGTGCGTCTAGCGTGGTGGCCTTTCAGCCAGAGCCGCCCGCTGAGTTTTATTCAGAGGGTGTGCTGGTCGACAATTCACCGCTGGTGGCGTTCTCGAATACGAGTTCACAGGTGCAGACGCAGGGCCTTGGCATCATTAACGAAGATCTGTTGCTATCAGATATTTTGTTGACTGAAGTCTCTGATCAGCTGGCGAGTCAGGGCATTGAATATTCGCCTGCTGAGCTGGTAGCCAGTACCCGAATCGCGGTGGATTCTGCAGCGGCAACTGAAGGGCAGGCTGCCCAAGGACAGCGGGTGACGGTACGTTTTGCGGGGAATGACCCGGAAGTGACAGAGACCGTCTTGACGACGATGTTCCAGGCCATGGTGGAGCTGAGTCAGGCGACCAACCGGGCACGTTTGCGGGCGATTACCGAAGAGCTAGATCAGCGCTTACCAGAGATTGAGACGGATTTGCGGGAGGCTGAGCAGGCGCTAGAGGCCTATGATCGTATCGAAGGACCGGCGATTCAGGCCTCAATTGATGGCAGCTTGCTGAGCGCGATTTCGGGCAGTCAGCAGCAGCTGCGCACAAACCAGATCACGTTGGCTGGTATTGAAGCTCAGATGCGCAGCATTCAATCGCAGCTGGGGATGAATCCGCAGCAGGCCTACGCCTCCTCTGCCCTGAGCGCAGACCCGCTAGTGGCTCAGCTTAGGGTCCAGATATCTGATGCAGAGACGGAGATGGCACTGCAGCGCAGCCAGGGCATTAGAGACCAGCACCCGACGATGGTGGCTCTCAGAGAAAATCTGACAGCTTACCGGCAGCTGCTAAACCAGCGCTCGGCGGAGGTGCTCGGTGGCGATGGCAACGTTGCACCGATTCCTAGCGGCGCCCAGTCGAACCTAGACCCGGCCCGCGCTGCATTAGCCAACCAGCTGGTGGCGCTAGATTCTCAGCGAGATGCCATCTTGAGTCAGCAGCAGGTGATTGGTGACTCGGCCCAAGGGCTACGCCAGCAGTATGCCAGCCTGCCAAACAAGCAGCTAGAGCGCAATCGCCTCGCGCAGCAGGTGGCGCTGCGACGGGCGCTGTACGACCGCCTGCAGGCAAGCCGGGTGGACGCCGAAGCGGCAGAGGCTGAGACGGTCAGTAGTTTGTCGGTTGCCAATCCGCCGTTTACGGTGGAGAGCGATTCGGAGCGACCCTCGCCCGCAATGATTTTGCTAGCGGGTGCGCTGACTGGCCTGATTGTCGGCGGCGGTGTGGTTTACCTGCTCGATATGCTGGACGGTACGGTGCGCACAGCAGAGGAGCTAGAGGGCATTTTGCAGGAGCAAGAAGTGCCGATGCTGGGCCTGATTCCGGCGATGAAGACGCGCTCTTCTCGGGCGGTGCCGGTGCTGGTGCAGCGAGATTCGCCTTACCACGGCAGCTATGAGCGGCTACTGAGCCGGTTGCGCTTGGTGGGCACTGATGAAAGCTCGATTGGGCCTCGAATGGTGGTGATTACCAGCACGAGGGCGCAGGAAGGCAAGAGTGTGAGCGCCTACAATCTGGCGATCGCATCTGCTAGAGCCGGACGTCGTACGCTGTTAGTAGAGGCCGATCTTCGGTCGGGGTCTAAGGCTGAGGTCTTGGGCCTGATGGTGGATCCGCAGTCAGTATTGGAGCCGCTGCGCTATTACGGCGGTCAGGTCGGCAACAGCTTACAGATGGTTTCTCAGGTAGAGAACCTGTACGTGTGTCCTTCGCCTGGGCCGCAGCGACAGCCTGCCGCCATTATCGAATCCAGTGAAATGCAGCGCTTTTTAAAAGACGCCCGCTCTCGATTTGACATGGTGATTTTGGATACGCCTTCGCTGACTCGGTGCGACGATGCCCTGCTACTAGAAGACCAAACCGATGGCATTGTGCTGGTGGCTAGGCCAGGCGTGACCGAAAAGGCCGTTTTGGATACGGCGCTAGAAGAACTAGAACTCAGCGATGATGTCCGTCTGCTGGGCGCGGTGGTAAATGCTGCTAGCGTCAGTGCCAGCGAGCTTACCGAAGAAGGCGATGATGTGGTCGATGAACCCTATGAGCTTGCCCGAGAGCCCGAGTTTAGCCGTCCGACACCCTCTGGCCGGATCGATTTCTAGCGTTAGCCCTTAATCTAGCGTTAGCCCTTAATGGAGACAAGCCGTAGCCCGCTAGTGCAGGCAACTGAGTGCTGCATGCATTCGGTTTTCGGCAGGCTTTCGATTGTCTGAGGGTTGACTGTCTAAGAAAACAGGCGTAGGCATGCAGGAATGAAGCGGCTAAAAAAGCTACTTGGCCAGGTTTCTGGATATGTCCTACGATTGTTTTGCCGTGTGCGGCTTTAGGCGACGCTTTCTTTGGGATATCAACGATGACGACTTATTACTTTGTGGCAGCTAGTCAGCGCTTTTTGCTGGAAGAAGAGCCTCTTGATGAGGTGCTGCAAGAGCGCTACCGCCGATACCAAACCGAAGAAAGAGAACCGGATTTTTGGCTGATTAAGCAGCCTGCCTTTTTGGAGGCTCCTGAGCTTGCCGAGATCAAGTCTAAGTGCCCTCAACCTGCGGCGGCAGTGGTCTCGACAGATAAAACCTTTATTACCTGGCTGAAGCTGCGCTTGGAATATGTAGCCGTGGCCGAATTTGAAGCGCCTTCTGAGACGATTCCAGCGCCGTTGGCATCTTTGGAAACGGCGACGTAGACCGTTTACCGTTAGGCCGTTTGTGTGTGTCGCTTACCGATGTGCCACTTGCCGATGTGTTGGTTAGGAAGCGTCCCCAAAGCGTCAGAACATCTGCTATACAATCTTATGGCCGTATCTACTGTTGGCTGTATTTGCTGTGTTGCGATCGCGCGCTTGCTCTTTTTCTTTGAGATAGGTTCATCATGCTGTTTGTTCATCGTTTGACGTTGGCGGTCTGTTGCCTGGGGGCGGCGATCAGCCTGCCTCTACGACCGGTGTCTGCGCAGTCGTCGCTGCCCGTGTGTCCGGCTCCATCGAGTGGGGAGTTTTTGCTGGTGGTGCGAGGTGATTCAGAAGCCGAGCGGGCTCAAATTGCGTCTATTTTGCCGGTTGAGAGTCCGGTGCTGGTCTGTCGCTACTTAGAGGAAGTGGTGGTGCGCGCAGGCGGGTTCACTAGCCTAGAGACGGCAAATGCTTGGGCCTCTTACATGTCATCGGTGGAAGATTTTGAAAGCTTTGTTTTGAGACCTGCGAATTCATCGACGGTTGCAGCCAGTAGCGAAACCACAGGAAGCGTTGCCTATCAGCCCCAGCTGCTGGGGGCAGGCTATGCGGTCCTCGTCGATTATGACAATCGCCCTGAGGTGGCCACTGCGGTTGGCCAGCTGGTGCAGCCGGTTGGCCTAGCGGTGTATCAGCAAAAGGCGTATCTGCTGGCTGGCTACTCTGCTGATCCGGCGATCGCAGCAGATACGCTTCAGCGCCTTAGCAACGCGCAGCTTACAGCTGTTTTGGTAGATGCTCAGCAGGTTGTGCGACTCTCCTCTGAGGTCGCCAGATAGGTTTTAGCCAGTAGGTTTTAGCCAGATAGGTTTTAGCCGGATAGTAGTCTTTATTTGAGCCTAATTATTTGAGCCCGATCATGGTGCCGACGGTCGGGTCTGATAGCCAGGCGATAATGACGCCTAGGGCAGACCCGGCGATGACCTGAACCGGTGTGTGACCCAAGAGTTCCTTGAGCCTATCTTCATTAAATTCGGCGTTTTCTTGAAAGAGTTCGTCGAGAATCTGATTGAGAACTTTGGCCTGCTTGCCAGCGGCCTGCCTTACCCCAGCCGCATCGTACATAACGATGACCGCAAATACCGATGTGACGGCGAAAGCGGGCGTTCCCCAGCCGATAGTTTGGCCGACTCCGCAGGCGAGGGCGGTTACTAGCGCCGAGTGTGCGCTAGGCATGCCGCCCGTCTCCACCAAGACTTTGGGATTGATGGAGCGGTGCTGGATAAACTCAAAGATGAGCTTGAGCGTTTGGGCAGCAAGGCAGGCGATTAACGCCACCCAGAGCACGTGGTTGTGAAAGATTTCGCTAAAGTCCTGCATGGGTCAGTGGTATCGGCAAATGAAGTTGATGGAGCGGGCGGTTGGTGAGGGTGCTCTGTAAAAGGTGTTAGGTGAAAGGTGTTAGGTAAAAGGTGTTAGGTGAAAAGTTGAGTGCAAAGGCCTAGTGGGTTCTGGCTGTAATGAATCGTGCGATCGCAATCAAAGGCTGTGCCCGTTCATCAAACACAGAAAGCTCATCAATGGCTTCGGCGATCAGCGCTTCTGCTTTCCGCTGAGACTCTTCTAGGCCCCAGAGGCTAGGATAAGTGGCCTTCTGCGCGGCGATGTCCTTTCCTACCGACTTACCCAGGGTCTCTGGTGTTGACGTAATGTCCAGCACATCATCCACAATTTGAAAGGCTAGGCCAATGCGCTGGGCGTATCGCTTGAGTCGCTCTACCACGCTCGGCTCAGCGCCCGCGAGGAGTGCCCCCGAAGTCACCGATACCTCCAGCAGCGCTGCGGTTTTGTGCATGTGAATGAACGTCAGTGTCTGCTCATCGACCGCGGTGCCCTCAGAGGCCAGGTCGACAATCTGTCCGCCGACAAGTCCGGCTGCGCCGACGGCTTTGCCCAGCTGGGCAACTACGGTGAGGATACTCTGGGGGGTAGCGCCTTCGCTTTCTGGCGATGTCTTTTGGGGGGTTTGGGTCGCGATGAACTCAAAGGCATAGGTTAGGAGCGCGTCCCCTGCCAGCACAGCGACATCTTCACCGTAAACCTTGTGGTTTGTGAGCTTGCCGCGACGGTAATCGTCATTATCCATGGCGGGTAGATCGTCGTGGATGAGTGACATGGTGTGCACCATCTCTAGGGCGCAGGCCGTTGGCATGGCGATGCTGGGGTCGCCGCCAATCAGCTCGCAGGTCGCTAGGCAGAGAATGGGCCTAAGTCGCTTACCACCCGCCATGAGCGAATAGCGCATGGCCTCGTAAATCTGCTCAGGATAGACCACGGGCAGGGCAGCATCTAGAGCGGCTTCGACTTGAGTGGCGCGGCTTTTGAGGTAGCGCTTGAGGTCGAAGGTGCTGGAGGGGGCAGAATTAGTGGTCACCATGGAACAAAGAGCAGAAGGGAGTGGGGGTAGAAGGGACAGGCAACATGCTTGGGTCAGCTGCTAAGGGGGGGGTGGCGCTGAAGGGGAAATGTGAAAGCGATCGCAGTAGCTGGCAATGGTATTTTCGAGCAGCATGGTGACGGTCATCGGCCCAATGCCACCGGGGACGGGAGTTATGGCGCTGGCGACAGGCTCTACAGCCGCAAAATCGACATCGCCTACCAGGCGAGATTTGCCGGTGGCAGCATCGGTAACGCGGTTGATACCCACATCGATGACGGTAGCGCCTGGCTTCACCATGTCTTTCCCAATCAGATTTGGGATGCCAACAGCTGCTACTAGAATATCGGCTGAGCGGGTTAATTCGGACAAGTTTTCTGTTTTTGAATGGGCGAGCGTCGGGGTGGCATTGGCCGCTAGCAGCATCAGCCCAATCGGTTTGCCAACCAAAATGCTACGACCCAAGACAACCGCCCGCTTGCCTGCTAAAGGACTGTCGTACGCTGCCAGCAGCCGCATGATGCCCGCTGGCGTGCAGCTCCGCAGACCTGCTTCTCCCCTGACCAACCGCCCTAGGTTAATTGGGTGCAGTCCGTCGGCGTCTTTTTCTGGGGTGATGAGGTTGAGTAAGGCAGTCGAGTCCAACTGTTTGGGCAGTGGCAGCTGCACCAAAATGCCGTCGACGCGGGGATCTTCGTTTAGCCTAAGAATTTCATCGGCGAGAATGGTTTGCTCTGTTTCTTGCGGGAAGTGCTTACCCAAAGAGGCAATTCCCAGCCTTTCGCAGGCTCGCTCCTTATTGCGAACGTAGGCCGCGCTGGCAGGGTTGTCTCCTACCATGAGAACTGCCAGGCCAGGCGGACGGCCGACTTCGGTTTGCCAGTTCTGAATATCTGCTACACGAGCGGTTTGAATTCTTTGTGCGAGAGCTTTCCCGTCAAGGAGCTGAGCCATAATATTAAGGTATGCTGCTGGCCGTAGGGCAAATGACCTGACGTCGGCCACAGCCTAGACTCCTCAATTGATTGAGTATTGAGTGCTGACACCAGATTACCAAAGCGCTGCTAAAAAATTAACGAGACCTTATGGTTTGAATGGTTTGTTGATGCCCAGCTTGCTGCCTTATTGCTAGCTAGCTTTGCCTGTTGGCATTTCCAGCTGGGTGTGTATCCTGACGGACATGTTTCAGAAATTGTTGATGGAATATCGATGAAATATCGGTCTGCGTATAAATCTGTGTTTGACAGGGACTCTACTAGCCCTTGGAAGAGCTGGCCTCAGGCTTTATGCTCGCGATTAGTGGTAGGGGGTGCGGTCTTGGGCTTAGCGCTAAGTAGCTGCGCCGTATCTCCAGTGCCGACCGATTCGGCTGGACAGCCGCCAGACGCAGAATCGCTGCCGTCAGATGGGCCGCCTGCTGTGAGGTTGCCTGCTATTCGGCTATCTCGCCGCGCAGCTGTGCCGATTGCTTCACTTGCTGCTGACCGCGTGGAAGAGACGGTGGCTGTGTCGGGCAATGTCGCCCAGCGTGTGGCTGTTTTGGATGGCTGGCTCTACCAGGTGCAAGATGAGACGGGCAGCGTATGGGTAGTGACGGATCGCTCTGAACCGACGGTTGGTGATGTGGCGACCGTAGAAGGCACCGTGCGTTACGAATCGATTGTAGTAGAGGGCATTGATGCGGGCGAAGTGTACCTCGAAGAGACCACCTACCGGCCGGAGGACAGCTAACTTAGAATGCCAGCCTACTGCGAGCATGAAATCACCCTGGCCAGCTTTTCTCAGATCGATGCGGAGATAGGCAAACACAGCTTTACACCTGCTGAGTATGCCGTCGTGAGGCGAGTCATTCACACAACGGCTGACTTTGAATTTAGTAAGCTGGTGCAGTTTTGCCATGCTCCTATGAAAGCTGCTACGGCTGCCCTGCAGAGAAATGCGCCTGTGATTACCGATGTCTCGATGGTGGCCATAGGCGTAGGAACAGTGATGAATCGCACTTGGCAAGCGCCCGTTGTGAGTGCCATTCAGCAAGCACCGCCGACACTATCGCCAGGGCAGACGCGGAGCGCAGCCGGTATGCGCCGATGCCTAGCGCTGTATCCGAGGGCTATCGTTGCGGTGGGGAATGCGCCGACGGCTTTGCTGACGCTCTGTGAGGAGATTGCCAGTGGCCGCTACCAGCCTGCGCTGGTGGTGGGTGCGCCGGTTGGGTTTATTAACGTGGTGGAGTCCAAGCGATCGCTCACTGAGCTAGCCGTGCCGCACATCGTGGTGGATGGGCGAAAAGGCGGCTCTGCCGTCGCTGCAGCCATTCTCAATGCGCTGATGATCTGGGCGTGGGAGCAGTAGGTGTCTGAATCTGTAAGCGCCGATGAGAAAACGCCAGCAGACCCCGAGTTGCCTCAGATACAGGTTGTGGGTATGGGGCTGTCAGGTTTGGATAGCCTTTCCCCAGACGCCCTAGCGGTGGTCCAAGCAGCCACGCTGGTGATTGGGTCGCCGCGTCATTTGCAGGCTTTTCATCGGGCCCTTCAAAGGTGGGAATCGTCAGATGAGACGGAAACTTGGCCGCTGGTCGACTTTGCAGCGGTGTTTGATCGGTTGCGATCGCACCTCACTACCCACCCCCAAACGCGAGCTGTTGTTCTAGCGACGGGCGATCCGCTATTTTTTGGCATTGGTCGCCTCCTGCTAGCTGCCTTTGCCCCTGAGCAACTGGTGTTTCATCCTCAAGTGAGCGCTCTGCAGCTGGCCTTTAGCCGGTTGAAGGTGCCTTGGCAAGATGCCACGCTGGTGAGTGTCCATGGCCGCAGCGAGCAGCCGCTGATGCAAGCGCTGAAGCGAGGCGATCCTAAGATTGGGGTGCTGACCGATGGCGTCTTTACACCCGGTGCGATCGCCAACCTGATTGCAGCCCTTGATGTCCCCATGACCTACCAGCTGTGGGTCTGTGAAAATTTGGGCGGTGAGTCAGAGTCGGTGAGGTTACAGACCCTTGACTCTAATCTTGTATCCACTGGCGAACCAATCTATGCGGCGCTGAACGTGGTCGTTTTGCTGCGCCAGTCTGATGAGACAGCAGGAAGCAGTTTAGACGCGGCCACAACCGAAAAACTGCCCTTGATTGGGCTCCCTGATGCGGTTTTTAAGAGCTTTCCAGATCGGCCTACGCTGATGACTAAGCGAGAAATTCGGCTGCTGGCCTTGGGTGAACTGGCTCCTTTGCCAGGTGAGACGGTTTGGGACGTCGGGGCGGGCACGGGGGCCATCAGCGTAGAACTCAGTCGCTTGTGCCCATCCGCGCGCATTTTTGCCATTGAGAAAACGGCGATGGGAGCGGCTTTGATTCGTGCGAATGCCGAGAAGTTTGCGATCGCACCCATCCAGGTTATTCATGGGCGGGCGCCTGATGCTCTAAGTGCGCTGCCGGCGCCGAACTGCGTTTTTATTGGGGGGAGCAGCGGTCAGCTGGTGTCAATTTTGGCGCGGGTGAGTGAGGTGACTCAGGATGAGGGGGCTGTTCGGGTTGTGTTAGCGATCGCAACCATAGAGCACCTCAGTGAAGTGATGACTTGGTCGCGCGCTCACGAAAATGCAAGGCAATGGACCATTCGAGCGACGCAAATTAATATTTCTCGCTCGTTGCCCGTTGGACCGTTAACTCGATTTTCTCCGCTCAATCCTATTACTTTGGTCACGCTAGAAAAGCGCAGAATATGAGTTTGAGAAACTGGCTATATAAACTGGTTTTGATAAGTATTGAGCCCAAAAGTTAACGACAGCTGACTGAAGCAGTGGTTTCCTTCAGTGGATGGCTGATTGTTTTGTTTGATTTCGATTTTTAGAACGCAACTTAATCTCCTTGACCGTTTTCTTCAGAATTTTCATCCGATGAGCTGCTGAGCTGCTCTAGGCGAATATGCTTGTAGCCCAGCTTAATCATAAACTCATCGCCGGGCTTCAACCCCATCTCCTGCGTGTAGGTAGAGCCAATGACAATCTGCCCATTTTTGTGAACACTTACGCGGTAAGTCGGCTCACGCCCCCTGCCGTCTTTTGTGCCTTCTGGGCTGAGCGAAATACCTCTTGCTTCTAGAAGCGCATCGTAGAAATCAGCTAAGTTAGCTCTGACTTGATTATTCTTTGTAAGCGTGTAGTATCCGCACCCCTGCGCCCTTTCTCGTTTTGAGAGGTGAGCAAGCTCATTGAATTTCTGAAGCAGTGCTTTCCCCTTCAACGGCACGTTTTTATCAGCCATAGCCCTCTAATATATCGCTTAGAAAGTTCGCAGAAGATCTTGATGAATTCGGCTTAGCAATACAGACAGTATAAGCCTATAAAACAATCACATATAAACACAAAATGCGATGAAAATAAAAGCTCATGATATGGATGATGCGCTGAGAGAAGCTTTTACAAAGTGCGATTGAGACAGTCGGTCGATGTCATTGACGAACTTACTTTAGTTTGGGTTGCCTAAAGTCCTATCCTCAAATTCCTCACGCTCAAACTGTTTTTGCTAATCCGTGACTTGAATTCTGATATAAATAGACGCGCTATCTATCGGTGAAAGCGTTGTTTTATTCTGGATGCTCACAACCATCCTATTAGTTTGAACCCCTGTTTTAGCAAGGCTGTTCAACAATAACGTATCACCTCCCCGAACCTTTACATACTATCTCGTCATTCATGGTGTGAAGGCTTGATAGGCCATCATGCATAAATGATTATCAATGGTCTGTGGGATAAATCGTGTGTTTTTCTATTGCCCCTGAAGCATTTGCTTTGATTTCGTTTCGCGGTGAAAGAATGAAAGTTCTTTCTATCTCTTTGAATTAGCGACTTTAAAGGAATTCTGCACAATTGTGCAGGGCATCTTAGACATTCCGTATCAGCTTGTAGCCTGTCAGGTTGTGCATAGGATGTAGGGCCAGCCTAAGTCTGAAATCCAGTACTATAAATTAATGTAAATACGTTTTTGAAGCGAGCAGTTATCGCTGCTTTTTATTTTGCTTCTCGTTCTGCTTTTTGTTCTGCTTCTCGTAAAGGCCCCTGATAGCAATGACATCTCCTGCGCCAGACCCCGCTCAATCCGACTCTGCCCATCCAAATTCTGCTCAGCCAGATTCTGCTCAGCCAGAATCGCCACAGCCAGAATCGCCGCAGCCAGAGGAGCAAGCAGCTTCGCAGCCCGATAGTGACCCCTCTGCACCTGGTTTTGGATGGACTCAGTATGCGGAGGTGCTAAACGGTCGGTTTGCGATGGTTGGATTTGTGGCGCTGCTGATTACTGAGTTGATTACTCGGCAAGATTTTTTCTCATGGCTGGGTCTTTAGCTTTAGTATCCACAGTATCCACAACAAAAAACAAGCAAGGCATGACTGCCCTGCTTGTTTCTTTAAAGCTTATTTGGTTCCGGTCTGCGCTACGACCTATGCAAGGCCCGTATTCGCACCGGGACGACCTGTTGCGAGCTCTACCTTTACGATGGAGCCGCCCATTTTTTGGATGCGCTGCTGCTCTTTAAACCAGTTGTCGTAGGGAACTAGCTTGGTAAAGTAGGTGTTCTGCAACTCGCGCTGAGTTCGAATCCTGGATTGGCTAGGGACGCAGGCAGTGACTCGAAACATTCGCATAGTAATGGCCTCTTGAAGTATCTAAACTCTAATTTCGCTATCTAATTGCTATTTAAACGCTAGCGCAGAACGCTAAGACGTGTGGTTGCTGAGAACAGCCTTTCTAAGAACAGTCTGTCTAAGGAGGATCTTTCTAGGCGTGATCTTTTAAGAACAGCCTTTTTAGAACTTGGTTAAAACTATCTAGAAGTCTGATGCGTCAATGCTAACTAACCGAAGCCAATCTACTAGAGAAAGTCTACTAGCCTTCAGTTTTCTAACACTCACCCCAGACTTCTAGAGAGCTAAGGAAAAGTCACCGGATAGCGTCACGCCTGATTAGTCAGGTTTGCTCACCCATTTGCCATGGGCTGATGTGACAACCGTGAACTTTTTTTGTGTTTGAAATAGGAAGCCTATCGACTAGCTCAAGCCAGAGCAGATGTAGTCGAGGTATACGCCCATTTCTTTACCAGCATCAGCGCCAACGAGGCTAGCGGTAACTTCTTTGATTGCTTGGATGGCCTGAACGGTTGCACCGACAGGAACGCCCAAGGAGTTGTAAGTCTCTTTCAAACCGTTGAGCACGCGCTCATCGAGAATGGAAGGATCGCCAGCGAGCATGGCGTAAGTGGAGTAGCGCAGGTAGTAGTCCAAGTCGCGAATGCAAGCAGCATAGCGACGAGTGGTGTACATGTTGCCACCAGGACGAGTGATGTCAGAGTAAAGCAGGGACTTGGCCACAGCTTCCTTGACAATTTCAGCTGCGTTTGCGCTGATAGAAGTGGCCGCGCGAACACGCAGCTCACCAGTTTGGAAATAAGCTTTGAGCTTATCCATGGAAGACTGATCAAGGTACTTACCCTGAACGTCTGATGCATTAATTACAGCAGTAATTGCGTCTTGCATTGGGTTTGCTTCCTAAAAGTGGACTTGTAACAAAGGTGAACGAACGGAATGGCGCCTACTGTAGACCACCGATAACGTAGTCAAAGTAAGAAGCCGCTTCAGCAGCGTCATCACCAGACATCATGGAGCTTGCAACGTTCTTCATGCAGCGGATGGAATCAGCCATTGCAGGAATAGACGTGCCGAGAGAGTTGTACATCTCACGAGCACCAACCAAGCCAATCTCTTCGATAGGTGTAACGTCGCCTGCGACAACACCGTAAGTGATCAGACGTAGGTAGTAGTCCATGTCGCGGAGGCAAGTTGCTGTCATTTCTTCGCCGTATGCGTTGCCACCGGGGGAAACAACGTCAGGGCGCTTCTGGAACAACTGGTCGCCAGCGGTCTTAACAATGCGCTCGCGGGATTCAGTGAGAACCTGTGCGATGCGAACACGACGCTCACCAGAGGTGACAAACCCCTTAATGCGATCCAATTCGCCGGGGCTGAGGTAGCGGGCCTCAGCATCAGCATTCACGATAGACTTCGTGACTATACTCATTAATGGATTCCTCCGAAAGAATAAACCAGATGAGTTTCACTGGTGTTGAAAAAATCAAACAGCTGAGCGTCAATCTTGAGCTCGCAACGACTGCGCTTACAGTTATTACGCCCCCACATATTACGCCCCACATCTCGGCCCCTTCCTTGAAGTAAGGGTTGCCCAAGCTCTAGCCTTCACCCCAGCGCTGCTGTGCGGACTGCCGCAGCATCATTTAGAAAAAGGCTCTGCGGTAAAGCAGGATGAGCTTCGACGAGAGGCCTACCGTATAAACTTTGTTACCTTACTTCGCTTGTAAGCAAACAAGAGGTCAGTCAACAGGTCTACGCCAATGAGAGATGTATGAGAGAACTTGTAAGTAAGCTCAATTTTGTCTGGCTCAGCCACCTTCCGTAAACATTTTCCGGTATCTCGCTTACCTTCTTAGAGGTTTGGAAATATTTCGTAATAAATGTCCTCAGATTTCTATTAAACCTGATAAACCCGCAATCCGAAAGCCTTTAAAGGACATATAGATATCCTTTTAGTCGCCAAAGTCGGTTACGGGTCAGTAGAAGGGGCGCTTCACTGGACATGGCGTCACTGCTGAGCAGGTTTGGCGAGTCCAGTGGCTCTGGGGTGGCTATCCTAATCGTCTAGTGCGCCTGCCATCAGAGGCATCTTTTCAGCTGTTGACGTCGATGCATTCGACGCTTGGAAGCTAGGAATGACAACGTCATCGCTTTGCTTCGTGAGGCGGTTGTAGAGGATTTCGGTGTTGGGGAAGTTGGCGGCTGGGAGGGTTGGGAAGCGGCGATAGGGAACGGTGTCTTCACCGAAGTACTGGGCGTACTCTGGGGTGTCTACCAAGGTTCTAATGAAGCCGCGAATGCCTTCAGATGCCAAGATTTTGTTGTATTTGCGAATTTCTGCCTGATCCTGAGGTGCGCGGCCTAGGAAGTGCTTGGTCCCTAGCTCAATCACCTTGGTGTTTGGATAGGGCGCGTAGAATTCCCGAATGTATAGGTTGGAATACCCGAGGCCTTCGATGAACTCTTTGAGGTTGATTTCGTTGTTGACCAGCTTACTTTCAAGCTCTGAGAACTCGCTTCCTTTGACCACATAAGGTGCAATATCGCGCTCAAAGATCTGCCGGTATGCGGCTTGGATAACGGTTTGAACGTTGGCCTTGCTCACCGTGCTAGTGAGCTTGAAGATCTTGGTTTGTTCGCGCTGTACGCTGACACCCTGGCCAATGCGCTGGCTGACTTCGGTAGCGGGGCGATCGCTGCTCACCTGACCTAGCTCAATAAACCGTGGTGTAGCTTCTGGCTGCGGACTCTTCACGCCAGTGTCTTGGATGGAGCCAACGCGCAGCGATCGCAGCGACTGCCCAGCAGGGGTGAGGTAGCGCTCGTAGGGCACCGTATCTTCGCCAAAGCACTCGGTGTACTCCTGCGAATCGATAATGGCGTCGACAAGTGCGTAGAAGCCTTTCTTCGCACAGATATCGAAGTACTTGTTTGTTTCCTGGCGTCCGTAGGTTGGGCGACCGAGTAAGCGGCGGTGAATGTATTCCACTGCTTTCATCACATACAGAGAGGTCCAGTAGGTCTTGCGGAAGGCCTCTGACTTAGCCACGGCCCGCACAAAGTCGCGGACGTTGATTTCGCCTGTTTCTAATCGGTTCTCAGCCGATTTGATGGCCTGCCCGGCGTAGATGTCGCGGCCAAAGACCTGACGATACACCGCTTTAATGATGGTCTGCGTTGACTTCTCCGAGTATTTGATGCTGGCGGCATTGTTGCCTGCAAAGGCCGTCTGATCCATCTTGAAGACCTTGGGCCCGAGAGAACCCGGCGCCTTGGGCCTAGCGGCTGGGTTGCTCAGCTGATTGTCGATGCCTGCTCCCTGACGGATCAGAATGCGACGGGTGTCTTTATTGAACGGAGCAGGGCGGGTGCTAGGGTCGCGGGTCTCTTTCGGGAAGATGGCGCCGAACTGAATTTCTAGCGGGTCGTTGCCAGAGCCGTATACGTGCTGGTCGGGTAGAGGCTGGTTGTAGGAGGCAAACAGCGTGACAAACTGAGGCACCTTGCGGAAAGGTGCGCTGTAGTTGAACAAGTCTTGCTGGGCGCCCCAGTTGCGGCATTCTTGGGCTTCTTGCCCGAGGCCGCGAATGTAGGGAACGGTCTCCTCGCCGAAGTAATCGGCGTACTCTTGAGAATCAACAAGGGCGTCAATTAGCTTGGGCAGACCCCCTTCAGACACGATAGAGAAGTACTTTTGCACCTCTTCTCGGGAGCTAGGCCCACGGCCCAAAATGTGACGGAAGGCCAGCTCTAGCGCCCGGCTGTTGATAAAGGGCTCAAAGAACTGCTTGCGATAGAGCGGAGACTTAGCCAAGCGACGGATGAATTCCTTCATGGAAATCTCGCCATTTCTGACTTTGGACTCCAGGTCGGAGATGGATTGGGAGTAGGCCCGAGTGATGTCGCGCTCGAAGACCTGGCGATAGGCCGCTGCGATGACCTCGTTTTTCTCAACGCGGGAAAGGCCGGGCTTCATTGCATACTTAGGGCGGCGCTCAGCGGCGTTGAAATAGATCTGAGGGAGCTGTAGGCCCTGCAGATCTTTGGAGTTGCGCTGGCGCAGTTTGTTCGAGGGAGTGGGTCCTTTGAACTCACTCAGCATAATGTCGAAATACTGACGGAGTAGGTCTTGGGCCTCTGAGTCTCCCTTGAAGTAGCCAACGGAGGCGCCGCGCATGCTCTGTAGCGCCACAATGGTCGCGGGAGTAGAGCAGGCATTTTCGATGATGTCTCTAAGGCCTCTGACGTTCACCTTAATAATGTTGGGGTCCCCAGCGACAACCGCGTAGGTGATGTAGCGCAGAAACCAGCTCATGTCTCGCAGAGACTTCTGCATGTTTCTGGGGCCGTAGCGGGCGACGTTGATGGGGCGGAAGCCGGGCGGGGTAACGCCTGCATCGGGGTCATTGACCAGCAGGTTGCGGAGGCCGCTGAAGATGCCGCCGCCACCGTTGTCGCTGTTGTTGGCAACGACGGTCGCTGTGCCGAGCTTGGTGGCTTCTTTTTCGTCGAGGGGGACGCCGCCGCGAGTCATTTCGAGGGGCTCGTCTTCGGTCTTTTCGAGGTAGGAGAGGGCGGAGCCACCGGTGAAGATGCGGTTGGCAGCTTGGGAGACGATGAGCTCTGAGTAGCGGGTCAGGGTTTGCGCGATCGCAACTCGCTTCAGTCCAGAGTCAAAGAACGTTTTGAGTTCGCCCAGTTCGGTGCGGTCAATGTAGCGATCTTTTTGCTCTGCTTGGGCAATCGTAGAAGCGGGTAGCGTTTGGTAAAGTTGGGGCCGAGCTACAGAGCTTCCACCGCTGGCTGTCACTGTCATGGGTTCTCAAAGACTCCCTATAATTTAAGAATTTTAAGACTTGCTTAGTCCCAGCCTAAAACGATTTTGAGAGGCACAGTTCGGATTGTTAAGAACCGTATTGTTTGGCGCTCAAAAAGATCGATATCAGGCCGCTAGGCTGTAATTGACTTCTCAAAAGCATAGAAGATCCGGGCCTTCTCTGAGAGCAGAGTGAAGTTTTGTAACGTTTATCGCGTCAATGCTTAAAGCTCCGTAGCGCTTGCTCAGATTGATTTGAGAAATGAACCTGCCATGGGTGATGCTAAATGGGCAGCGATGTCAGGTGAGTAATGTCAGGTCCGTCGTGAGTCGTCTGTCATTGCTGGGGAAGCGGCTGACCTAATTTGGCTGACCTAATTTGGAATTGTCTAAACAGCTCGCTTTTCCTCTCCTTATATTTTCATGTTCGATTCAATCGGTCTTATGTCAGAGCCAGCTTCTCCGTCTGTTCGCCCAAATATTCCACTTTCTGGGGCGTCGCTAGAGCGCGATCGCACCGTGGCAGATGGCAGCACAGACAGTAGCGCTGAGGTGAGTTCGGCGGTGGCCCGGCTCTATGACGCCTATCCCTTCCCGCCAGAACCCCTGCTCGATGAGGCCCCGCCGGGATACAACTGGCGCTGGAAATGGCCTGCAGCCTACAGCTTTTGTACCGGGCGCAGGCCTGATACGGAGGCGGTACGCATTCTCGATGCGGGCTGTGGCACCGGGGTAGGGACTGAATACTTGGTACATCTCAATCCTGAAGCCGAAGTCGTTGGGATTGACCTGAGTGCGGGGGCGATCGCGGTTGCTAAAGAGCGCTGCCAAAGGTCCGGGGCGGACCGGGTCACCTTTCACAACTTGAGCATCTATGACGTTGACCAGGTGCCTGGCGAATTTGACCTGATCAACTGTGTAGGCGTGCTGCACCATATGCCGGACCCGGTGCAGGGTATTCAGGCCTTGGCCAAAAAGCTCAAGCCCGGCGGCATTTTTCATATCTTTGTATATGCGGAGCTAGGGCGCCGGGAGATTCAGCTGACTCAGGAAGCGATCGCGCTGCTGCAGGGACCCCGACGAGGCGACTACACCGATGGTGTAGCTGTGGGGCGATCGCTCTTTTCCTCGCTGCCAGAAAACAACCGACTTCGCCAGCGAGAAGAAACCCGCTGGTCTTTAGAAAATCAGCGCGACGAATGCTTTGCAGATATGTACGTGCATCCCCAAGAGATTGACTACAACGTCAAAACGCTGTTTGAGCTGATTGATGCATCGGGGCTAGACTTCGTGGGATTTTCTAATGTTCAGTACTGGGATTTGGCCAGGTTAATTGGGGATGCGCCGGAGCTGATGGCGCGGGCCGCTGAGCTGGGGAAGCGTGATCGCTACCGCCTGATAGAAGTGCTAGACCCAGAGCTGACCCACTTTGAATTTTTCTTGAGCCGTCCGCCGCTAGAAAAGGCAGATTGGTCTGACGATGACTTGCTACTGTCGGCTGTTCCTACGCGGCATCCGTGCATTGAGGGCTGGCCAAGCCGCAGCTTTTTTAACTTTGAGTATCAGGTGGTTTCGCTGAGTGAGCCGGAGTTTGCTTGGATGGAAAAGTGTGACCCCAGCCAGGGTAAAACGGTGGCTGAAATTATGCAGGAAATGGGCATAACCGAGGCGCAGGCGCAGTCTGAGGCATTGGAGAGAGTGCGATCGCTCCAAAAAAGACAGCTGCTTATCCTAGCGCTAATCAAAAAATAAATGTGGGTCACTCTCGACATTTGGGATTAAAACTTTCTGTAATAAGTATTATTGCCGTGATATGATTGCCCTTGGTTTGACACAGACAGACCGGTCTTGAATCAACTGGTTTGGCGACTTTTTGCCACTGTTCAACCGCCGATTACTGCCAATTTTTTTGGCGAACGCCATCGTTTTCTAACGTGACTTCTGCTGAGCAACCCGGTGACATTTCCTTAAACCTCTCGGCTTTGACCGAATCGAGTATGGGGTCAGCACTGGCTGAGCTAAGTTCGGAGGCGCGCTCAGGCGCTCAGGAAAATGAGCAGCCAGAAACGGAGGGCGTTCAGGCTGCGGAGGGAAGTCCTCCATTGCCACCCCCTTCTGAAAACTCAATGCGAGACTACTATCAGCTTCAGCAAAATCTGCTGCGACTGACCTTCGCCTTCAGCATTGTCATTTTCTGTTCCGTTTGGGGGCTCTATTCGCTCAACACCGCGCTCAACTACATTGTGGGTGCCTGTACCGGCCTTGTCTACTTCAGGATGTTGGCCAAAAGCGTTGGCCGCATAGGGCGAGAAGGCAGCAAGCCGAGCAGCGGTAGGTTGGCAATATTTATCGGTGTGATGGTGGTTTCCACCCAGTGGCAGCAGCTCTCGGTGCTGCCCGTCTTTTTAGGATTTTTGACCTACAAGGCCGCGCTTGTCACGTTTGTGATTTGGACTGCTGTAATGCCCTCGCAAGAAACGGCATCATAGGTGTCACAAAGACGAGTTTTACAAGGTGCATTCCATAGGTGCTGAGGCAGATGCTCAGGTGCTCTACGGGACGTGCGTTATACGAAAAATAGAGATTTAAACGGCGATGCTAAACTCCTTTCACCCCTTGAGCTCCCCGCTTCTGGCAGAACTAGAAGTTGGCCAGCACTACTACTGGAAAATTGGCGGATTGAGTCTCCACGGTCAGGTTTTCTTGACCTCTTGGTTTGTGGCTGCTCTGCTGATTATTGTGGCGTTCTTGGCATCGCGCAATGTAGAGCGCGTGCCCTCCGGCCTGCAAAACCTGATGGAATACGCCCTAGAGTTCATCAGAGACTTAGCAAAAGACCAGATTGGAGAGAAAGAGTATCGGCCTTGGGTGCCATTCATCGGGACACTGTTTCTCTTTATCTTTGTGTCTAACTGGTCAGGTGCGCTGATTCCTTGGAAGCTCATCCACATCCCAGGCAGTGAGCTAACGGCCCCGACTAACGACATCAACACGACGGTCGCCCTAGCACTGCTCACCTCTCTGGCCTACTTCTATGCGGGCTTTCGCAAACGGGGCTTGGGCTATTTCTCTCGCTACATTGAGCCGACCCCCATCTTGCTGCCCATCAACATCCTTGAAGATTTTACCAAGCCGCTCTCTCTGAGCTTTCGACTGTTTGGCAACATCTTGGCTGATGAACTTGCCGTAGCGGTTCTGGTGCTGTTGGTGCCGCTGTTTGTGCCTTTGCCGCTGATGGCGCTGGGGCTTTTTACGAGCGCTATTCAGGCACTGATTTTTGCGACGTTGGCGGCTGCCTACATCGGTGAAGCGATGGAAGGTCACTAACGCGGTAGATATGTGAAGCCCTTCTGCTTGCTTTGAGGGGCTTTTCGGTAGGGAGAAGGCAGCTGAGATATACCGGCAAACGCACTGTTGTCTTGACTGCTGACCCCTGAAAAACCTGTTTGTTGTTTTGGAATTAACACCCTTGTTGTTCCTGCGTATGCAACAGATGCTTGAGAGATGGAGACTCTCGTTAATCTCACTCCTTGGCTAGCCCGCCGATTTTTCATTGAGTACTTGCCCTCGCGGATGCTCAAGATAATAAAAGGCTTTGATACGACCTCTCTAAACATCAAAAGGAAGAACATCATGAATCCTACTATTGCTAGTGCATCTGTTATTGCGGCTGCTTTGGCTATTGGTCTTGCGGCTATCGGCCCTGGTATTGGTCAGGGTAATGCTGCTGGTCAGGCTGTAGAAGGTATTGCCCGTCAGCCTGAAGCTGAAGGCAAAATCCGTGGCACCTTGCTGCTGAGCTTGGCATTTATGGAAGCGTTGACAATTTACGGTCTGGTGGTAGCACTCGTTCTGTTGTTCGCTAACCCCTTTGCATAAGCCTTTTTAGGTCGGGTACAAGAGACTCTTTCCCAAGGTCTTTTTGCCCCCTTTGCTTTATTCAAAGGCGTCTCAGTCGGAGCGTGCCCTTTGCATGCCCGATTGAGCGGTTAGCTGCTAATGGTTAACTGCCAAAACATCAGCAGAACAACAAGAGAAAAACCATGTGGACGGGACTGACATTACTCGCTGTTGAAGCGGTTGAAGAAGCGGGCGGTTTATTTGACTTAAACGCCACGCTGCCTTTGATGGCCATTCAGTTTTTGATTTTGATGGCTGTGCTCAATGCCATTTTTTATAAGCCTTTGGGCCAAGCCATTGATGAGCGTGATGCCTATGTGCGTGGCGCGAAAGCAGATGCTCAAGAGCGCTTGGCAAAGGCTGAGAAGCTGGCTGCTGAGTACGAGCAATCACTGGCCGATACACGCCGCGAAGCCCGCAGCGTGATCGAGGCTGCCCAGGCCGATGCGCAGAAGATCGCTTCTGAAAAGCAGGCTGCCGCGCAGCAGGAAGCTGCTGCCCAGCGTGAAGCTGTGCAAAAGGAGCTAGATGCGCAAAAAGCGGAGGCATTTGGCCAGCTAGAGACGCAGGTTGAGGCGCTCTCTGAGCAAATTTTGGGTAAGTTGCTGGGCTCAGCGGCTTAGTCAATCAAAGAGACGAAGCAGGATAGGTATCGAAAGTGTTAACGCAAGCGTGGGGGCTGCTAGCCTCTGAAACTAAAGGATTTGGGCTGAATTTCGACATCCTCGAAACCAACCTGATTAACCTAACCATTATTATTGGCGTCCTTGTCTACTTTGGTAGGGGATTCTTGGGCAGCAAGCTCAAGGAGCGACGGGAAGCGATTGAATCGGCTATTCGCGACGCGGAAGCCCGCCAAAAAAAGGCAGCGGCGTCTTTGGCTGAGCAGCAGCAAAAGCTGCAGATGGCTAAAAAAGAGGCTGAGCGTATCAAGGCAGAGGCTCAGACCAATGCTGAGTCTGCGCGAGAAGCTGTTTTGGCACAGTCGGTCAAAGATATTGAGCGGCTGAAGGTGGCGGCGGCCCAGGATATGTCTTCCCAGCAGGAGCGGGTCATGCAAGAGCTGCGTCAGCGGGTATCGGCGATGGCTTTGGAAAAGGTGCGATCGCGTCTTCCCGAAGTCCTCAATGAAGGCACCCAGGCCAAGCTGGTGGACCAGAGTATCGCTCAGCTAGGAGATTAGGAGACATAACGTATGAGTATTGCTACTGCAGAGGTCGCTGCGCCCTACGCCCAAGCGCTCCTTTCGATTGCCAAGTCCAAAGATTCGGTCGACGACCTGAGCCGAATTGCCGCTGAGCTGCTGACGCTGCTCAAAGACTCAGACACCCTGTCGACGTTTTTGGGCAACCCCGTTGCCAACAGCGATGCTAAGAAGGGCGTTTTGACCCAAGTTCTTGGCGAAGACACCAACCCGCAGATGAAGAATTTTCTGATGCTGCTGGTCGATAGAGGTCGCATCTATTTGCTAGAGCCTATCTTGCAGCAGTTTCAAGCCCAGGTGCGCGAGCTAAAGCAAACCGTACTTGCCCAGGTAACCTCCGCGATTGAGCTTACTGATGAGCAGCGAGAAACCGTGCGCCAGAAGGTTCAGAGTATCACCGATGCCAAGGCCGTTGAGCTGGAGACCAGCCTCGATCCGGATCTGATTGGCGGTGTGATTATTCAGATTGGTTCTCAGGTGCTGGATGCCAGTATCCGCGGTCAGCTCCGTCGGATTGGTTTGCAGCTGGGCGTTTCCTAGCCCGTCATTGGCTTTCAGTGAAGGGAGCCGAACCAAGTTTTTTCAGCGTTTTGTAGTCAAACGTTTTTGTAGTTATAAATCCGTAGTTAGTAGAGCGACTCCTAATGGTAAGCATCAGACCGGACGAAATTAGCAGCATTATTCAACAGCAGATAGAACAGTACGACCAGAGCGTGAAGGCTGACAGTGTCGGCACCGTGCTCCAAGTCGGCGACGGGATTGCCCGAATCTATGGCCTCGACAACACCATGGCCGGTGAGCTGTTGGACTTTGAAGATGGCACGGTTGGCATTGCGCTAAACCTTGAAGAAGACAACGTGGGCGCGGTACTGATGGGTACGGGCCGCCAGATTTTGGAAGGCAGTACTGTCAAATCTACCGGTCAGATTGCATCTATTCCTGTAGGCGACGCGCTGCTTGGCCGAGTGGTCGATACGCTGGCCCGCCCGCTGGATGGCAAAGGCGATATCAACACTACTGAGACTCGCCTGATTGAGTCGATGGCGCCTGGCATTATTGATCGTAAGTCTGTATACGAGCCCTTGCAGACGGGGATTACGGCCATTGACGCGATGATTCCCATTGGCCGTGGCCAGCGCGAACTCATCATTGGTGACCGTCAGACGGGTAAGACTGCGATCGCCATCGACACCATCTTGAACCAAGCTGACCAAGACGTTGTTTGCGTCTATGTGGCGGTGGGCCAAAAGGCGTCTTCTGTGGCTCAAGTCGTTGGCGTCTTAGAAGAGCGCGGCGCGATGGACTACACCGTTGTGGTTGCTGCTAACGCAAACGACCCCGCTGCGCTGCAGTATCTTGCGCCTTACACCGGTGCGTCCATCGCTGAGTACTTCATGTACAAAGGCAGAGCGACCTTGATCATCTATGACGACTTGACTAAGCAGGCTCAGGCATACCGCCAGATGTCTTTGCTGCTGCGTCGTCCGCCCGGTCGTGAAGCCTATCCTGGAGACGTTTTCTTCCTGCACTCACGGTTGCTGGAGCGGGCTGCCAAGCTGAGCCCAGAACTCGGCGAAGGGAGTATGACTGCGCTGCCAATTATTGAAACCCAGGCGGGTGACGTATCGGCCTACATTCCGACGAACGTTATTTCGATTACTGACGGCCAGGTTTTCCTTTCTTCTGACTTGTTTAACGCGGGACTTCGTCCGGCGATCAACGCGGGTATTTCGGTATCCCGGGTAGGATCTGCCGCGCAGACTAAGGCAATTAAGAAAGTGGCTGGCAAGGTGAAGCTAGAGCTGGCTCAGTTCGATGAGCTGCAGGCGTTTGCTCAGTTTGCTTCTGACTTAGACCCGGCTACTCAGGCGCAGCTGGCAAAAGGTCAGCGACTGCGTGAGCTGCTCAAGCAGCCTCAGTATTCGCCTCGCTCTTTGGCTGAGCAGGTCGCGGTTATCTATGCAGGCATTAATGACAAGTTGAACGATATCCCTGTCGAGAAGGTTGCCGACTATGTCAGCGAGCTGATCACCTATGTGAACACCAGCAAGAAAGCCTACGTAGATGAAATCAACAACACTAAGAAGCTGACTGACGAAGCGATTAAGCTGTTGGAAGAGGCCATTGACGAGAGTAAGCAAGCCTTCTTAGCCGCCTAAGTACATCAAAGGGAGACCCAATGGATAGAGCTGCTGTTCGGTTTGTTGTACTAAACGGTTTGCAGTGAACGGATTAGCGGCTCTATAAGGAAACGATTATGGCTAATTTGAAACTTATTCGCGATCGCATTAAGTCGGTCAAAAACACGCGAAAAATTACCGAAGCAATGCGCCTCGTGGCGGCTGCCAAGGTGCGTCGCGCCCAAGCCCAGGTCAACGCCACCCGCCCTTTTGCGGATCGCCTGGCACAGGTGCTGTACGGCTTGCAAAGTCGGCTTAAGTTTGAAGATACTTCCAGCCTGCCCCTGTTGCAGCAGCGTGAAGTGGAGAAGGTGGCCCTGCTGGTGATCTCTGGAGACAGAGGCCTGTGCGGTGGCTACAATGCCAACGTCATTCGTCGCGCTGAAAACCGTGCGAAGGAGCTGAAGGCAGAAGGCATCGACTTCACCTATGTCTTGGTTGGTCGTAAGTCGGTTCAATACTTTGAGCGGCGAGAGCAGCCAACGGCTGCCAAGTATGTGGGCTTGGAGCAAATCCCGACGGCAGATGAAGCGAGCAGCATTGCCGACGAGCTACTGTCGCTGTTTCTCTCCGAATCAGTCGACAGGGTAGAGCTGGTGTATACCAAATTCATCTCTCTTGTGAGCAATCGTCCGGTGACTCAGACCTTGCTACCCCTAGACCCGCAGGGCCTAGAAGCACAGGACGATGAGATTTTTCGCCTGACGAGCCGCGATGGTCGGCTTGCCGTAGAGCGCACGGATGCGCCCGATGTGGAAGTCAGCGAATTTCCAAAAGACATGATCTTTGAACAAGATCCGGCTCAAATTCTTGATGCGCTGCTACCTTTGTATCTAAACAATCAGATCTTGCGTGCTCTGCAAGAATCTGCCGCAAGTGAACTCGCGTCTCGAATGACGGCGATGAACAGCGCCAGCGACAACGCTAAAGAGCTCATGAAATCGCTGACGCTCTCTTACAACAAAGCCCGTCAGGCTGCGATTACCCAAGAGATTCTTGAGGTAGTTGGTGGCGCTGAAGCGCTTGGCTAAGATTCACCAGTGCATCGCAATGTCGATGCAATATCGGTTCGATAAACCAGCAGGGCTTTGGCCCTGCTTTTTTGTTGTTCCACTACTCTTCTACAGGTTCCCTATCTACCAGGCGCACTTGGTCGTCTTTGACAACGACGGTAACGAGGGAGAGGGCGCGGGAGGCGGGGCCGCTTGTTCTTTCGCCGGTGGCATCGAAGCGTGAGCCGTGGCAAGGGCAAG